>NC_015058.1 GCF_000178975.2 Granulicella tundricola MP5ACTX9
GATTAGCAAGGCCGCGAAGGCCAGAGCCGCCGTGCGCACACGATGTCTCTTATCCCAAATCTGGTGTATACGCTGCCAATCGGCGTCTCCCCGTACTATCCGGGTATTAAGCGGGACCAGGAATAGGATCGATCCTAGGGAGGCGAGAAGCCAGATTGCATCTGCAGTAAGCAGAACCGCTCGCTCAATGCAGCCAAGTCTGGACACCGAGAACAAGTGCGCTAGCGGGATACCAGACCGGCATCACTTTTCCGGGTACGGAGGCCAAACGGCTGAGAATCGTGAGTTGCGGTTCGGGCTCGAGCCGTTATGAGGTTGGGTCAACAAAGGCAGCAATTGAGAACTCGACGCCTACGAGGGAAAGTACGACGAACACGGTTGCGGCTGCTATCAGGTGCATACGGGACCTTTGTAGTTGATTTATCCGAAACGCATACTACTTTATGGTTCGCCAACCTGGAGAAGGCTCAAAATAAACGATCCCAGAGAAAGCACGATGATCACGAGTGTTGCCTTTTCCACTATTTGATGGAGCAGATCGAGCTGCATACCTTCTTCGCCTCTGCCCCGGATTTGGGCTGCCCCTTCTCTTCGCTTTATTACACTATCGAATGCAACCTTCAGTGCAAGAAGAAGCGTTAGTCCAATCAGGATGAAGCGCTCTGTTCGCGAAGAAGAAGACATCAGTTCTAGAATGAGACTCACACCCGAAAGCGCCAGAGCAAGAACGTTGTATCGACTGAACATCCCGGTAACAATCGGTCCTATAAGAGCCGGATCGCTCTTCATGGCGGGCATCAGTAGTGGTCGCACACCGGCCCCAAGGAAAAGACCAAGACTGAAGATACAAAACGATAGTGCTCCGACAAAGATATGAATTTGCATAGGGCTACGCTCCTCTTTATTGCGAGTTCTTCTCGCAGTGAACGGCGAGTGGTTTGAGACTGTTCCTCAGAGTGCGTGGATCAGCAGAAGACCGGCGAAGAGCATGACGGCGCAAGTCAGGCCGTGAACTGAGAACGCCGTCCCCTTCCGGCCGCCCGAGCTCAGCACGTTCGACATGTCACCGAAAGGGATGATGGCAAGGACAAGGAGGATTATGCCCACGGTCCGGCTGTCGGTGGTCAACATCAGGGTGAGCACGGCCACCCCGGATGCAATATCACGAATACCCTTGAGACGAAGCCAGGCGCGAGTATCCGAGTCCGCTGCAGGCGGTTTGAGCCCAAACCCTCCCAGGATGCGCTCTGGGGATCCAACGTACAAACAACCGATCACAATGATTCCGACAGAGACGAGAATGGCAAGGGCGAGTGGAATAGCGTTGTGCATATATTGTCTCCTATTTAGATAATCTAGCAACGCTATAATAGATGCAAGCCAAATCAAGACGACTCGTCCTTTTTCTAGCAGTGCTATATTTCTAGTCATGGAAGCGAAGCGGGCACCAAATCGGATTGCGGAACGTAAATTACGGGACAAGCAGGCTCGTAGGGCACAGATCATCAGCGCCGCACGGCGGATTGCTGAGCTTGAGGGGTGGCCGAATGTCACCGTTCGACGGCTGTCAGATGAAATCTCCTACAGCCAACCCGTTCTCTACGCTCATTTTGGAAGCCGCGAAGGAGTGGTTTCCGCCGTTGCGACAGAGGGGTTCCAAGAGCTTGGTCTGGCAATGGAGAAGGCACGAAAGCGGGCCAAGCGGGGAAGTACAGTTGAGGCGGCAGCGATCGCGTATCTGGAGTTTGCCGCTTCGATGCCAGCCCTCTACGAAGCGATGTTTACGCTTAGTCTGAGTGTCCCGTTCGGTGACGCGGCGACGCCTTCGGAGCTGCGATTCGCCTTTTCACAATTCATTGAGTTGTTCCAGAGGCGGAGCTCGAAACCGGAGATCGTCTCTGAGCTGTTTTGGGGGAGCCTCCATGGGATCGCGGAGCTGACGAGAACAAAGCGGTTTCCTCCCGGCCGCCAGAAAGAACGCGTGAAAGCGCTTGTGGGTTTGTTTAATTTTCCAGGAGAAGAGACGGCAGACATGTGAGGTGCAGTCCGGGAAGGAGAACTCTTGTTGTAGCGGACTGCGCGATGTGTTGGTGCTCATTAGAAATGGCTCTTCCGTACATTTGGTGAAGGATGGTTTAGTTGGGGCGGCTGCTCTTGGCCGCCCTGTCCAGGCGGTGTGAAGCACTCTGAGTCTGAGCAGGTCGAAGCCGGCTCTGCCATACATCTGGCGCTTGATGAGCTTGAGCCGATGGACGTGGCCTTCCACCTGGCCCTGGCTCCACGGGAGCTTGAGAGCCGCTTCAACCGCATCTCGATCTCTGGTCAGGTGGCTGGCGAAGCCGGCCGGTGCCGTCGTCTTCGCAGCCTCGAACCACGGTGTGAGGGCTGGAAGATCTCGCTGCGTGATGAGTCGGAAGAACTCTTTGGCCAGCTTGGCCGCGACAGACACCTCTGGTGAAGCCTGGTAGACCTGTTCAAGATAAGTCTGAGCGGAGGGCGTTTCCTTCAGGATGTGCCAGTTCGTCTGCCGGACTGAGATACGTGGTGCAGCTCTGCGTGGAGCGGCTGCAGCCGAGGTCGGGTGGTAGCCACGCCGGCAGCGAAGCCACCGTCTTACGATGTTAAGTTGACCCGTGAAAGCCTCGTTCCCGCAGTTCGCGCCACAGTCGGGACACGTTCCTGCAGCCCTGCTCAAGCCGTCGGCCGGGGTACTCGGCATAAGGATCGACGATGCCTGGACGTGGGCTCCGTTGCGCTTCGGGGAACGTCTCGGCTCTAAGGAACTTGCGTACGGTGCGATGATCGAGGCCCAGCTGCCGGCCTATCGCAGCATGGGACGCTCCTGTCTGGCCCAGCCGACGCACCTCTTTGTAGCGGCCGAACCGGCGCTCCCGGTTGCGCAGGCTGGCCCGTAACTCCCACGGCGGAACCGAAGGTTGCGGAGATGTGACGACGCCTGGAACCTCCCCCATGCTGCTTCTCGCTGCTTGTGTGAGCAGTCGATGATGCGGACTGAGCGCGTTTTTCAGTGCTTCGCTCAGGTTCCGCAACAGGTGCCAGCGATCCGCCACCTGTACGGCTCCAGGCGCGGCCAACCGTGTGGCTTGAGCGTAAATACCGCCTCGGTCCCGGCTCACGATCTCACTGCCAGGATGCTCCCGGAGCCACGCAGCAACAGTTCCAGCCTCCCGGTCCGGCAGCAGATCGATCACCCTGCGGCTCTCCAGATCACACAGGATAGTGCCGTAACGATGGCCTTTTCGCCACGCCCAGTCATCGATATCGAGTACACGCGGAGCCACGACCGGCGCACATCGGGCGCGGCAACGAAGCTGCCGCAGTAAGGTGGAGCCACTGACCAGCAGGCCGAGACGACGGGCCAGCCGAGCTCCGGCCTGACCGCCGATCATAACCGTGATCCAGTCCAGAGCTTCACAAGAACGCAGCGTCCGCCGACTATAGCGGAGCACGGTGCCGGAAAGCGGTTCGGTAAAAAATCCGCCGGCGGCAAGTCTCGACAACACAGAAGAACTTGCGGGTCTGAAGCAGGATCGAGACCAGAATACCTTCCCACGGCAGATCGCCCAGCCTGCGTAGATACCGGCTGTGAACCCGCCGCGAAGCCGTACCGCAGACAGGGCAGCAAGAGAGAGGGCGAGAGGTTCGAAGCTCAACCTCAATCAACCCAGTCCTGGGCCGCAAACAAACCAATTCAACTTCAGAAGTGCTCGGTAGCAACGTCCCTCGAACCATCCGGAACCTCCAGCGTGCTACCTCCTTGCTACGCCTGCAAAGAGCCGCTGGAAAGAATCACCAAATGTACGGAAGAGCCTTAGAAATGACAGGGTAATCAGCCCATTAGAAGTGTCAGTGTAGGCCTATTTACTGGTTATTACTAATAATGATTCGTAGTCGTCGGTGCGGTGCGTAATGTGGGAATCGACGGTCTTTGTCGATTTCCAAGGACTGTGGGGAAGAGAGGGAAACGGCTTTATGTTTTCCTCTCTTTCCATCAGGCCGTCATTTCCACCGCAGGCGCAGCCTCAACTTTCGGTTTGTAATCTGGCCCGTAGACGCTGCGCGGGTTTTTTTGTATCCGTTCTTGGCGCTGTTGGTCAAGATCTGAGGCAAGTGCTTCATGTCTTGTTGCGCCTTCACAGTAGCGAGTGCGTGTCTCAAGCTTTTGTTGTCGATGATGGCTGTGTGAGTGACGCGCTGGTCTTTGCTGAAGATCCGGTAGGGAAGCGACTGGCCTTTCCATCGCACCTCAAGCGGCCGATCGCTGAAGTCATAGACCTCGACGTACTGGCCAGCCAACCCATCCGATAACTCGCCTCGTTCCAGGATGATCTGCCTACGGTCGTAGGCCAGGCTGAGTTGTTGGCTTACGTGGCGCTGTTCGTGATGGCACAGGATATCGGCAAGCCTGGATGCCTGCACGTTCAGTCTGCGATGCATGTCTTCAGCTCTTGCTGCGGGAACGGAAAACTTCTCGTTGAACTGCTCCACGAACTTCGGCAGGAAAGCGTTGCCGGCGTTCATGTCACAGATGTCCGCCATGCGCAGCTCCTTTACCAGACGATCCTGCAGCGTGCGATTGGCCCGCTCCACGCGTCCCTTGGCCTGGCTGGAGTTCGCGCACAGGATCTCGATGTTCAGTTCTGCGAGCGCACGGCCGAACTGCGTCATCCCGGAACCGTTCTTCAGATCCTGCCTGTTGACGCGGAAGACGGAGTGCTTGTCCGAGTAGAACGCAACAGGGCAACCATGAGTCTCAAGATAGCCTTGAAGGACTTCGAATTAGGACGACGTACTCTCACTTGCGACAAAGCGCAGCTGCATCAGCTTGCTGGTCGCATCGTCGATGAAGACCAACAGCGTGCAAGGCTCGCCACGCTGCTCGAACCAGCGATGGTCGCTGCCATCGATCTGGATCAGCTCCCCGTAGCTCTCCCCCCGCAGTCGAGGTTGGTGGAAGGTCCTGCGCTGCGTTCGTGACAGCCACAGGCCTTCGGCCATCATCCATCGGCGCAGAACGCCCGCGTCCTCCGTGCCGCTCCAACGGATATGAAGGAAGGTTAGATCTTTACCGTCGTTGAACACAGTGACCGGCAGTTCTGCACGGGCACCAGCCTGCGCTGGCTCCGCTGAAACCCGAACCCCGGGGCAAGTCCATGCGCCTGCCGAATACTGCATTTTCACAACATCACGGTTACCGAACCGGGCGGTGACGTAGTCGGGGCGGCGCAGCAGACCTATCGCGTGACTCGCGGCGCGCTTTTGGGAAGAAGGGACGCCCTGAGCTATGGAGGTCGCGGGTACGGTGATGGGTGCCGCAGATGCAGCTGTCTTCAAGAAATTACGGCGGGTGACACTCACATCTGCCTCTCGCCACTCACTCGCAACATGAGCACACCATGGGATGGAACTTTCGCCAAGTACGCACCGTTATGGAACGCGACGCTTGTATGGTTCCAGAGATCGCGGGCTGACTTGACCTGCGTGCCAAGACCTAGTTCGTTTGCCTTGATCTCTGCAGTGGCCTCAGTGGCACCCATGTTCACCATGCCGACTGCAACGGAGCCGTCGGCCAGAGGTTTCACCCACATGTCTAGACCTCCTGACTTGATTGGGACTGCCTGCTGGCCGAGTGCATCCTGATCGACTGCGATCACCTCTGCATTCATCAGTATCGCGCGTGTGGACGCGGGCATCAAGCGGATGTCATTTCCTGCGAGGAGAGGGGCAGCCGTCAAAGCCCAGAGGCTCATTTGGGTTCGGTCTTCGTCATCGCTCATGTGGTGATTGCCAATTTCAAGCATGTCAGGGTCGTTCCAGTGCCCGGGCCCTGCAAAGGGAGCGGTGGGAATCTGTTTTGTAATGTTGCCGATCATACTGGTCCATGGCTCGTGGATGTCACCGGTTGTGCGCCAGAGATTGGCACCGACTTTCGTGCCCCACGTCTCAACGTGTCCGTTGCCGTACTCGCAAAGGCTGTAGACAATGGGACGGCCACTCTTCAAGAGTGCGTCCCCCATTTTCTGGTAGACAGCTTGCAGGTCCTCAACGCTAAAGGTCATCCGGGCGCCACACCAGTCGTACTTCAGGTAGTCGACTCCCCATGCCGCGAACGTTCTTGCGTCCTGATCTTCATAGCCATAGCTGCCGGGATATTCCGCGCAGGTACGCGGTCCGGGGGAGGAATAAATCCCGAATTTCAAACCCTTTGAATGGACATAGTCGGCTAGCGCTTTCATGTCCGGAAACTTTTTGTTCGACCCCAGGTTGCCCTGAGCGTCGCGTACTCCTTCCCAAGTATCGTCAATGTTCACGTACACGTAGCCGGCGTCGCGCATGCCACTGGTCACCATCGCATCGGCTATCTCGCGAACCGTCTTATCGTCGATACGACTTTCAAAGAGGTTCCAGCTGTTCCATCCCATGGGCGGAGTCTTTGCCATCCCGTTCGGCGGGACGTTGTGCAGTGCAGGCAGTTCGATATGCTCGAACGGCGGGTATTCGTCTCCGGGCCTGGCTGGCTGCGCTGCGAAGCTATCGCTATCCCGCGTGAGGTGCAAGGTCTGACCGTCGACCTCGCCGGTCAATTTGGGCTTAGAGTCTTGCGGAGAAGAAAAGAGAGCAAAATGACCATTCGCCATTGTGCCTTTTACCTGGTAGATATGCCCGAGCGTAGTGACGGTTCCGGTTAGATCAGAACCCTTCTGATGGAGATCAAGGAAAATTCGATCGCTCTCGCCGTTGTCCAACACACGCTGGACGCCGATCCACTTGCCGTCGGCACTCTGCCCGAAGACGGGCATCACAAGCAAAGTAAGGATCATCAACAGGGCGGCACAACCCGGTTTGTTTATAAAGCGCCGAAGAAATAGTCTGAGCATACTGCCTTTCTTTTGGAGCCTATAGGATAGTACACACGCCGGACGCACGTTGAACAGTAAGACAACAGCTGACCCACTATCAAACTGATTATTGATGCGGAAAATTCTTTAAGACTTACAGTGTTCACTATAGAGTCTGATCGACCACGTGCTGAAGGGTAGCGTCACTTGCTGCGCGCGACCAGAGGATCCGTAAGTCGGTCACGTTGCGAAGCGCGAAGTTGGGTTGGCGCGGTGCGTTTATCGCAAAGAAGTCGGCACGTTGAACGTCCTCCAACCAGAATGCCGGCCGGGGATCGAGATTGAGCGGAGCGATCTCAACCTGAGACATTGAAAGTTGCTTCATGTGGCGAATGAAGAAACCGTGCGATGACGTCTGGACAAATCGGTTCAAGTCCGGGTATGCCTCCTCAAGCTCCGGTACCTGACGGGTGCGCCAGTCCGGCGACGGCTTCAAAGGATCTTTGGATGGCTCAAGTCCACGATGCTGGAAGTAGCAGTGCGAGACCTGCACATCTTCGATCGCGTTCTCCGGGATGCCGGAGAACACCGATGCGGTGGACGCGGCAGAGTTACTCGACACGATGTTTGCGATCAGAACACGTCGTAGGCTTCCCGGCCGCATGGTGTCTTCGGGACCACGGTTACGTCGGCTAAGACGAAGAAAGAGAGATGCGTCGACAATGTCACGCATCGTGATGTTGGAGATGGCAATGTCTTCAATAATGGCACCATCGGCACTTTCGATTGCGATGCCTTTCGAGCCCTCGATAACGCAGTTCGAGATAGAAATATTACGGAAGCCACCATTTGATTCCGTGCCGCACTTGATACGACCGTTGCGTGGCGCCGCCCCATCCGAAAACTTCTCCCATGTTCCAGTTGGAATGCCCGGCCTTTTCTGTACCAGTTAGGAACGATAAAACTGGAATGGAGAGGATTCTTCGATGGCGCGAGGCAATAAGCATACGGCAGAGCAGATTGTGAACCTGTTGCGGCAGGTTGAGGTTGGTGTGGCGAACGGCAAGACGTTGCCGCAAGCCTGTAAAGAAGCTGAGATCGTGGAGCAGACGTACTACCGGTGGCGCCGGGAGTTCGGTGGGTTGAAGGTGGACCAGGCCCGGCGGCTGAGGGAGTTGGAGCAGGAGAACGCGAAGCTGAAGCGTCTCGTGGCGAACCTGAGCTTGGAGAAGCTGGTGTTGAAGGACATCGCGGAGGGAAACTTCTAAGCCCCGAGCGGCGACGTTGTGCGGTGGGCCATGCGCGGCAATCGCATGGTCTGAGCGAGCGGCACGCGTGTCTGGTGGTGAAACAGCCACGGGGCACGCAACGCTACCGGCCGACACAGCGAGACGACGAGGACAGACTCACCCACGCAATCGTGACTTTGGCAGCCCGGTACGGGCGCTATGGTTATCGACGGATCACAGCCTTGCTGCAGCGTACAGGCTGGAGCGTTGGTAAGGATCGGGTGGAACGGATCTGGCGTCGTGAGGGGCTCAAGGTTCCAAAAAAGCAGAAGCCGAGAGGACGGTTATGGCTCAACGACGGGTCATGCGTACGATTGCGCCCGCAGCACGCCAACCATGTCTGGAGCTACGACTTCGTGAGCGCCAAGACCCATGATGGAAGGACAGTGAGAATGCTAAACCTAATCGATGAACACACCAGGGAAAGCCTGCTGGTACGTCCGGAACGGCGCTGGTCAAGTGCCAAAGTGATCGAGGCACTGGCCGATGTGATGGTGATCAAGGGTGTGCCCGAACATATCCGATCAGACAACGGCCCTGAGTTCGTGGCCCACGATCTGCGCAAGTGGCTCGCCGGCACCGGAGCCAAGACGCTTTACATCGAACCCGGCAGTCCGTGGGAGAACGGCTACTGTGAATCGTTCAACTCGAAGCTGCGCGACGAGTTCCTCAACGGTGAGATCTTCTACTCGTTGAAGGAGGTGCAGGTGCTGGCGGAACGCTGGCGCATCCACTACAACACCATCCGGCCACACTCCTCGCTGGGCTACCGGTCGCCCGCTCCAGAGACGTGGCCACACGAGATCAAAACAGGGTATGGAGAAGTGGAAAGCAGAGTGCGCTTACCACTTCCCCACACCCTCGACGGCGGTGAGATATCGACAAAACTCGCTGCGCTAAACTAACAAGCTAACCGGTACAAAAGATCGGGCAGACCACCATCGACAGCCTTTCTCAAACACTTCACCTACGATTCAGAGAGTAGTAGCATGCCAATGACATATCGACAGAAGCGCCCTTCCCTTAGCCTTGCGATGGTTTTCTCCCTAGTTCTTGCGACCGTCACCCCGTTCAAGTCAAGCGCACAGATCGTCGTCACCATAGGTCCTCCACAGATACGCATAGATGCACAGCCGCCTTCACCCGGGGAGGCCTTTGTATGGGCTCCAGGTCATTGGGGGCGCAATGCATCTGGGTATGCCTGGATTCAAGGATCATGGCTCATGCCCCCATCTGCCGGCATGCTTTGGACACCGGGTTACTGGAGACCGCAACCTGGTGGGTTTGCCTGGCAGGCAGGCCGTTGGGGCACCAGCGTTGGTTATTATGGTGGCGTGAACTATGGCTTTGGATATTTGGGTTCGGGTTTCACCGCGTCCGCGCTGCGCCATGATGAAATCCGACACGAAGTACAGCAATATCGCGAGGAGAGTGGAGTCAGATCGAATGCGGGCGGGAGACCCTCTTACCCTAGCAGTGATCATGGCAACGGTTGGAGCCCCAACGGGCAAAGTTCCCAAGCAGGGCACGGATCGGCCACGTATGGTGGCGGACGGCCCAATCCAAGCAATATAAGCGGAAACGGTAATGCGGGTGGCGGCACCGGTCCAAGTGGCTCGGAGGGTAGCAGCTCACCAACTTCAGGTGTTCATGCCGGAGCCGGGGCTGCGAATCCGAGTGGCCCGCAGCCCACGGGGGAAAGAGTCCCTAAGAGCGGTACTGGAACGGGTTATGGGAACCCCGGCGGAAGCTACAGCCCCAGATAGTCGAGCGCAGCAGAATCGCGTGGGACCACCGTTGAAACGACTTCACAGATCGAAGGGTTGACTCGGAATCGATGCATTCCGAGTTCCCTTTGCTGACTGAAGCTGCACGACCACTCTGGGTCAGAGTCAGTTCAACTTCTAGGACTCGGACAGTGGCACATTGTCTCAACTTCAGGAGACGTCGACTGCCATACCAATCGCTTCGGACGATCTGCTCGTGCCCGAATAGTTGCAGACGAATACCAAATCTAGTTTGTCCTCCAGCCGGCAAAGTGCTGTAATCGAAAGGTATTGAGGAGGAGCAAAATGCTTTCCGCACCTGCTCCAGACGACGATGCGGAACGAGTGGCAACGCTACACTCCTACGACATCCTCGATACCTCGCCGGAAGAAGCCTATGAGGATGTAACGGCGCTGGCGACATTTTTTTGCGAAACACCTTACGCCACGATCACGTTTGTTGATAAAGAACGGCAGTGGTTCAAGTCTGAGGCCGGTTTCGGCGTCAACGAGACAGGTCGTTTGGACGGCTTTTGCGCCTGCACTATCCTCCAGCCCGATCCGTTGATCATCGAAGATACACTTCTTGATTCCCGCTTTTCAATGAATCAATTTGTGTTGGATGGCCCACGGATTCGTTTCTACGCCGGCGCGCCTATAGTGGCACCGAACGGGCACGTCCTAGGAACCGTTTGTGTATTCGACGACAAGCCCAGGCAACTCGCTTCCGCACAGGTGTCAGCTCTTAAAGCCTTGGCACGGCAAGTTGAGAGCTTACTCGAACAACGCAGTACAGTCTCACGCCTTGAAGCGGCACTCAAGGCTTCTCAAGAAGCCGAGCGGCGGCTCGGCGAAGTGGCGGCGACGCAACAGACGATGTGGAAACGGCTTGCTGAAGCCGCTGCGATCGTTGACTCATCGGACGACGCCATTCTGAGTAAAGACCTCAACGGGATCATTACAAGCTGGAATCTGGGTGCAAGCCGCGTGTTTGGTTACACCGCTCAAGAGATGGTTGGAACATCTATCCTCAGGCTCATCCCTGCGGAGCTTCATTCGGATGAAGCCATTATTATTGGCAAGGTACGGGCCGGGGAAAGGGCTGAACATTTCGAAACCCTCCGTCTGACCAAAGACGGGCGGCGACTCCAGGTCTCCCTCACTGTCTCGCCTATCAAGGATGAGCAAGGCTTTGTAATTGGTGCTTCGAAGATCCTGCGAGATATGTCCGATCGGAAGCGAATCGAAGATTCGCTGTTGCAGGCCGAAAAGCTTGCAGCTGCAGGAAGAATGGCTTCCACCCTCGCCCACGAGGTCAATAATCCTCTTGAAGCAATCACGAACCTTCTCTACCTCCTGCGGCCTCTTGTAACCGATATAGCCGGAATCAATTATCTGACGACTGCGGAAAGTGAGATCGCGCGTGTCTCTCACATAGCGAAACAGACCCTTGGCTTTTACCGGGAGTACACAACGGCAAGTCCGATATCCCTTTCAGAGCTCGCACAAGACGCAATTAAGATTTATGAACCGCGGTGCGCGCTCAAAGGGATCCAGATTTTAACATCGTTCCAGTCGGATAAGATTCTGGTGCTGCGGAGAGTAGAGATAATGCAGGTCATCTCTAATCTGATAACGAATTCGATGTATGCGATGCCCTCCGGCGGCGTACTCTCACTTTCAGTGGAAGATGCTGCGTCAGAGGGCGTGATTGTAATCGTTCAGGACACCGGGGTAGGAATTGCTGCTCAGAATCTCCCCAAAATGTTCGAGGCCTTTTTCACTACTCGCAACGCTATCGGGACTGGAATTGGCTTATTTGTTGTTAAGAATTTTGTAGAGGGACACGGCGGCCGGATAGAAGTGGAGAGCAGTCAGGGTATGGACGATCATGGAACGTCGGTAAGAATTTACCTACCGTTACGTACCTTTTCAACTTAATGGGATATCTCGGCGGTTTTGTCGTAAACGGCCAGATGTTCGGGTTCTAGTCGAGTTTGAACTGCTCGATCGCCTGGTCAGTCCAGAGGAGATGAAAGAGATTGCCCACTTCGTTGGCAGATTTGGTATTGCGACTGAAAACAGGCGCCGATCGCGTATGGGTGGTCGCTTCTGCAGTTAGCTTCGAAAGGATAAGTCGCTGCAGGCCGAATAAATCACCTAACTCTCATTGGTTGCGGTCGAGGATCTGAAGTCCGAATACAGTTCTTGGTTCATTCCGATCCATCGCGATCTATCCGAGAGTGGAGCTCAGGGAACTTCAGGCTCCTTCCTGCATCGCTTATTGATCGCGGGGTGATGTAGATGCCAGTCGCAATAGGCGGCTGACGTCCCTTTCGATCCTTCCTAAGCGTGTCTCTCCGTGCAACCTAGGAACCGTTCAGTCTTCACGGTTTGCTGACATCAATCTCATTGTCGTCGGACACGCGATCGATCAGCTTGTTGTAAGGGTCTATGCCAGCGCGGGCAGGCAGTTCATTGACCACGATCTCAAAGGTCTGCTTCTCCTGAGTGAGTTTTTCCCTCTTCAGGTAGAGTTGTTTTTCATGGTCCTTCTTGCCGGAGAAGACGCCGACGTCGATGTAATCCGCTAGGGGCATCGGTGATTCGGTACCGTTGCCGTCGGCCTTGACCTTGCGCGCCTGAACGGTGAGCGTTACCTTGTACTTCTTATCAGATGTCTGGACATAGGTCGCGGTGAGAGCCTTGTTGTCGTAGAGAACGATATTCTCAAAAGCGTCGGTGATGTAGTACTGATACTCCGGTGGCGTCACTGCACGCAACGCGTTTACAAGTTGACGCGTGTCGGGATAGGGAACTTCCTGTGTGGTGTTGACATTAGGATACTGATGTTGCATGAGGAAGTCATGCAGCGCGGCATTGAGCTTGTCCTCTCCAATGTAATCGGACAGAGCGTACAGTACCATTGCTCCTTTCTGGTACCACACATAGATCTCATTCTGGACAAGCACAAGAGGGTTTTCATGGCGGAGTTCCCCGGCTCGCCCGCGGAGATAGCCGTCAAGTTCATGCGTCAGGAACTTGTGCATTCGGTCAGTGTCGTATTTCTTCTCCATCACGCGAAGGGCGGAGTATTCGGCCAGCGACTCGGACATCATGTTCGAGCCTTCAACATTGCCGCCGATAAGCTGGTGACCCCACCATTGGTGCGCAAACTCATGCGCGGTGACGAAGTAGGCGAAGTCGATGTCGTCGGGCTTCTCGACGCGGTCGATGAAACCGATGGATTCCGAGAAAGGCACAGTGTTTGCAAGAGACTCAGCGAACTGGCGATAACGGGGGTACTCGATGATGCGGTACTGCTTGAATTGGTAGGGGCCGTAGTTTTTCTCGTAGTAGGCAAGGCTCGCCTTGGAGGACTGCATCATGTCATCTAGGTCATATGTGTGGCTGGGGACGTGGTAGATCTCCAACTTAATAGGGCCATTGATACCCTGGTACACGTCGCGAGTGACCTGGTAGCGTCCCGAATTGAAGCTGAACCACGCTGCCATGGGCACATCTCCCATGTCGTAGGTAAAGTAGTGGCGGCCATTCTCATGCCAGTCCTTCTGGAGATAGCCCGGTGAGATAGCGATCTGCGGCTGGCCTTCGTTGTCGGAGTCGGAGGTGCTGACGGTGGTGCGGTACTTGATGTAGTCCTGGCTGATCAACGATCCCCATGGATCGCCGCGATGAGGGAGAAGTTCAAGTTCGCCAAGATGTTCTTCGCGACGACGGCGCGGATCCTGCAACTCAACACCGGTGTCGTATCCGATGTTGGGGAACCATGCCTGGTCGAAGAAGGTTCCTGAGTAAGCGAATTCAGGAGACTCGTGTCCATCCTTGAAGCCGCGGGAAGTGTGACTGACCTTGAAGGTCATCTCTACGGTTTCACCTGGAGCCACAGGTGTATTGAACTCGTAGATCGTGTATTGGCGATTTGAACTGACCGAGACGACATGAAACGGTCGGTTGAAGCTGATCTCCTGGATCGAGGGCTCAGTATTGATTGCGCCGAAGGCACCGGAATGTGCGTCGGAGATGTGGACCTGTGAGATCGGGGTCGGATACTTGTTCTGCAGAACGAAGTGGCCGGAGCCCGCGAACGAACGGCGCTCGGGAAAGATATCAACCTTAGTGTCGACTGCAATGAGCTTCAGTTGTAGCTGATGTATGTACTTTTTGTTTTCGCGCTCGTACTGTGCCTGGATCTTTCTGCCTTGTTTCGCGTTGATGTAGACGTTCAGGACGTGTGCGTTGTAGCAAAACCAGAATCCACTGCCAACGGTCACAAGCAGGAAGAGGATGCCCGCAGGGAGAAGGCGTGGAGCCCTTTGGCCGGCAAGCTTGAAGCGTGCGGCCCAGCCGGTTTCCGACCCGCGGCGAGCGAGCGTGACCGAGATCACACCAAGTACGCACATGAACCCAAGCCAGTAGCCGCTAGACCAGATGAGTGCCTGCACAAAGTGGCCGTAGCCATTCATATCCGAGTAGGTGACAGACGTCGTATTGCCGGGCAGATAAAGAGTGTTCTCCCAGCCAAAGTTTGAAAGAATGGGCGTGATGACGAAGACTAGGATGACGATACCGTGCCCGATGAACTTGTTCGAGACCACTGTCTGAACAAAAAGCGCCAATAGCACGAAGATCAGTACCTGCGGAAATGCGACAAGGTATAGCTCTTTCGCATACTGAAGGAGTTCGTAGTGGTAGTAGCCGGCGACCGTCTGCATAGTGATCCCGCAGATGCCGGCTACGGTGAGCAGGACTAGCTCGACAAAACACAGGGCCGTCAGCTTTGAGAGCCAGTCGGTGGTTTCGCGCATTGGGAGCGCGTCGTGAATACCGTCGAAGCGTGTGTCGCGCTCGCGCCACATCAGTTCAGCGCCGTAGAGTGTGGCGACGATATAGAAGAAGAGGCTTGCGCCACCTTCGACGGACTGCAGCATCAGGTAGGTGACAGGCCAGACGTTTTCTCCAGCAAAGTGACCGGCGTAGTGGCCATTGACGCATGCCAGCGCGATCATCAAGATGAGAATTCCCCAGAAGGGAATCTCGTGGACGATGTTCGAGATACGAATGCGGGTAAGTGAAAGGAACTGCGCAAAGGAGGTTCCGGAGCCGAAAAACTGTTGAACACGGGGGAGGGGAACAGCAACGAGCGAGCGCCGAGGCCTGACCGCCTCTTCCTGCTCCCGCCGCAGATTGGCGCGCTTGCTGCTTGCTTTTGCGGTCAGCGCTTCAACGGAAATGGGGAAGAGCTTCCAGACCGCCAACAGGCTAAGCAGCCCAATTGCGCTCCAGAGCAGGCGGTTATAAAGGAAGACGCCTGACCACGCAAAGAGCTGGCTGTTCTTCTCGACGACCGTCCAGTAACGGGCGATGGAATCGCTGTAGACGAAACCGATCGGATCGAAGATCGCAGGCCAGAAACGCTCCAGGGTCTGGTTCGCCAGAACGGCATTTGAGCCAATGAAGTAAAGAATGAAGAGTGCGGCGCCCTGGAGATAGACGATAAAGATCTTGCGTGAGAGCGCGGCGACGAGAAAAAAGAGCGACCCAAGGAAGAAGATTTGAACAATCGAAACCGAGAAGAACGGCTGCAGATACCAGAAGAGATGATTGGGGGCGATGCGGGTATGGTCGGCCCAGGGTGCGAATGTTCCCAGTACTCCGCCGAAGAGCATCCCGGAGAAAGCGAATACCGTGGTGACGAACGATCCAGCCCAGCGGCCGCCCAGATAGGCCACCTTTGAAATGGGCTTCGTGAAAAGGATCTGAATCGTGTCGCGCTGGAAGTCCCGCAGGATCGACGTGCCAAAGATGGCTGCGATGACAATGACGCCAAAGAAGCTGGCGCCTATGTAGTTATAGGTGTTCGCGTACGGACCGTTGAGGAGAACCTTTCCGTTGGCATTGCCGATCGGGCCGAAGCTCTCACTGGCGATGCAGAGAAATTCGAACGTGAACCAGAGCAGGAAGTAAACATAGGTCGAGATACTCTTGACACGAAACTTGAGCTCAAAGGTGAAGAACTCCCAGAACTGGGTCATATGCTGGTCTCCTGTCTCGTCTGGGGTTAGTTCTTTGCCGCTTGGCTGGCGAGGTTGAGGAAGTAGACATCTTCAAGGCCGGAGTCGACAGGAGTGAAGCCTTCGCCCGGATTCACGTCGGCGTAGATGCGGACTTCGTGAAGACCGCCGACGAGGTGGGTCGATATGACATTGAGGCTGGTCTCAAGAGAGCGGAGTTCGTCGTCCGTGGAGACCACCTTGCTCCAGATCTTGCCCTTCAACTCATCCAGGGCCTGGGCTGGCGAACCTTCCAGCAGCACTTCACCACTGGCGATGATAGCCATGCGCGGACAAAGTTCGCGGACGTCATCGACGATGTGGGTCGAGAGAATGACCGTCACATTCGAACCGATGGAGCTCAGCAGGTTCAGGAAGCGGTTGCGCTCTGCGGGGTCAAGCCCGGCGGTGGGCTCGTCTACGATGATGAGCTTCGGGTTGGCCAGCAGCGCCTGCGATGCCGAAGCGCTGCTTCATGCCGCCAGAGTATGTGCTGAGCGCCTTCTTGCGGGCGGCCCAGAGATTGGTCTGGTTCAGCAGTGCGTCGACCATTTGGTTGCGCTCAGTCTTGTTTGTGACGCCTTTCATGATGGCGAGGTGCTGAAGCATATCTAGTGCCGACATCTTGGGGTAAACACCGAACTCTTGCGGTAGATAGCCGAGAACCCTCCGGACGGCATCCTTTTCCTTGAGCACGTCGATGCCGTCGAGGAAGATCGTGCCTGTGTCGGGATCCTGCAGAGTCGCAACCGTCCGCATCAGGCTGCTTTTCCCTGCGCCGTTCGGGCCGAGAAGGCCAAACATGTTGTCGCCGATCGTCAACGAGAGATTCTTTAGCGCTTTCACGCCATTGGGATACGTCTTTGAGAGACCGGTGATCGTGAGCGCCAAGCGGTTGTCCTCCAGCTCTTGTTATCTTTTGTTCCCTATGTAGAACGCACTCTATCACGACAATGGAGCTATCCGGCAATCGAATAGGTGACGATTGAAACATTCAACAAACCCTTCGCTCCTAGGGAGACTCCGCGCAGGCGGCTGATTTGACGTTATCGATAAACGGCTTGAGTCGGTCGCCAGTTTATTGCGATACTGGCGTCCTGTATTAGGTTTTGGCTGGGGTTCGCGCTGCGTTGAAGACTTGTTGCCCTTTTTCGGGCGCTATGCGGCCAGCCCTGCCAGGTGCTTGCGAGATAGGTACAGGTTGATGAGGGCGAAGTTAGTGCATAGCCGGTGATGGTTCTTGGCGATGCCTCGGTAGCGAACTTTGTCGAAGCCGAAGACGCGCCTCAGGATACGGAAGACGTGTTCTACTTTCGCTCTTACTTTTATTTTCGTCGTATTTTTCTTCTTTGCCGCTTCATCGACATAGTTTTTGAACCTGGTTCGCTTGCAGCTCATGTCCTGAGCCTTGGGTGCGGCCTCACGGATGGCCTTGGTCTGGCCTTGATAGCTGCCGTCGTCCCATACCTTGCGTCCCTCGCCAGGCAGCCGATCCGGCAGCATGTGTACGTCCGAGACGTTGGCCGCCGACGTTGCTGCCAGATGTAGGTTCACCGCGTCGAGCATAGCGACGCCAAGGTCATGCTGTTGGAGCAGATGGCGGAAGCGCAGCACGCTCGTCTCATCTGGCGCCGGAGCCACGCCCGGGTCCACGCCAGCGAACCGCCGCAGCGTGGCGGACTCGTAAAAGGGCCACTCTTGGCACAGTCGAGCCGGCCTGTGAATACTTCCCGATGGAGTTGCGAAACCGCACCAATACCGGCCCGACTTACTTCGGGTGCGGTGGAATGCCCTCCATTGTGCTCTGACGGCGGTTAAGCTCGCGTTTAGGAAGTTCCGGAGATGAACGATCCTGTTGACATCCTGAAACGCCTCAAGCCCTAATCCCCAACTGCTAAATCTGCATCAGAAGCACTTGTCTGTGAACCGCCCACCGTGTCGGCTGCAAGACGGAAGCCATTCCCAAGTGAGGGTTCTGAACTCTTTGGTCGAACGAACGCCTCGATCACAACCAAATATTTTGAGGTAAGAGCAGGGGAGAATTATGAAAGCGCTTGTTTATCACGGACCGAAGAAAGTCTCGGTCGACACTGTTCCCGATCCAAAGATTGAAAAGCTTACCGATGTCATCATCAAGCTCACGACGACGAATATCTGCGGCTCCGACTTGCACATGTATGAAGGACGGACAGACGTTGAAAAGGGCAAGATCCTTGGTCATGAGAACCTGGGCGAAGTCGTCGAGGTCGGCAAAGCTGTCGACACCGTAAAGAAGGGCGACAAGGTCGTACTCCCCTTCAACATCGGCTGCGGCTTCTGCGCCAATTGCGAACATGGACTCACGGGCTATTGCCTGACCTGCGCGGATCCCAAGGTGATGCCGGGTATGGCTGGAGCTGCCTATGGCTTCGCCGGCATGGGGCCCTACCAGGGTGGGCAGGCTCAATATCTGCGTGTGCCCTACGCCGACTTCAACTGTCTTCAGCTTCCGCCGGACGTGGACGAGAAGGAAAACGACTATGTCATGCTGTCGGACATCTTCCCAACCGGCTGGCATTCCACGCGACTCGCCAACCTGGAGGCTGGCCAGTCCATTGTCATCTACGGGGCAGGACCGGTAGGCCTCATGGCTGCAATGTCGGCTCGCATTCAAGGCGCAGCCCAGATCTTTGTCGTAGACGGTCAGGAAGATCGTCTTGCCCTCGCAAAGCAAATTGGCGCAACTCCCATTAACACTAAGGACGGTGAGATCGGCGACCAGATCCGTGAGGCCACCGGTGGCTGGGGCGCTGATTGTGGCGCCGAATGCATCGGCTACCAGTGCCACAACTCGAAGGGTAAAGAAGTCCCTAACCTCGTCATGAACGCGCTTGTCGATGCGGTTAAAGCAACAGGACAGATCGGTGTCGTCGGGGTGTTCGTCCCGCAGGACCCAGGCTCAGACGACAAGCTCGCGCAGAAGGGACAGATCGCATTTGACATGGGCAAGTTCTGGTTCAAGGGTCAGAAAGTGGGAACCGGCCAGTGCAATGTAAAGGCCTACAACCGCCGTCTCCGCGATCTGATTCACCAAGGTAAAGCCAATCCGTCGATCATCATCTCGCATAGCCTGCCCCTGTCGGAGGCACCCGACGCCTACAAGCATTTTGACAACCGCGACCATGGTTGGACGAAGGTGATCCTCAAACCAAACGCCGCTTAGCATTCTGGCTGGCGACAGTAGGTCGTCAGCCATCCACGAGACCTCATAACGCAAAGGGAGTCATCCATGGCATATGTAGTGACAGAAGACGGAACAGAGATCTTTTATCGTGATTTGGGAACGGGAAAACCAGTTGTACTGATTCATGGATGGCCACTCAGCGGCGATTCCTGGGACAAGCAGACGAACTTCTTGGCTGAACATGGTCTCCGGGTCATCGCCTATGATCGGCGAGGCTTTGGCCGTTCAGGACAGCCTTGGTCTGGGTACGACTACGACACGCTTGCATCCGATCTAAACAAACTCCTGGAAGAGCTGGCCCTTACGGAGGTCACGCTGGTCGGCTTCTCGATGGGAGGCGGGGAGGTCGTTCGCTATCTCAGCCGCTATGGATCCGCGCGCGTGTCCAAGGCCGTTCTGGTTTCGGCGGTTACTCCGTACCTCCTGAAAACCAGCGACAATCCAGACGGCGTTGACCCGAAGGTCTTCGAAGAAATTGAAGAAAACCTACGCAAAGACCGTCCGGCGTTCCTCAACGAGTTTGGACCTAAGTTCTATGGAAGATCTGTAGTTCACCACACCGTCTCTGAACCGGTTCTGGAGTGGACGCAATCGATGGCGTTGACGGGTTCGCTCCGCTCGACGTTGCAGACAGCGAAATCCTGGTCCTCGACCGATTTTCGTGAGGAGATGAAGAGCATCACGATCCCTGTTCTTGTCATCCACGGGACAAGCGATAACACCGTGCCGATCGATGCTTCGGGCCGGAGATCAGTGAAGATTCTTCCGAACGCCGCACTCACTGAGTACGACGGCGAGCCACATGGGCTTTTCCTTACGGCAGCTGATCGCCTCAACGAAGAGCTGCTCCAGTTCGTTGGCGGTCCGCGAGAGCCGATCAGTACGCCAGTCCTCAGCTAACGATGTTTGTGGGAGCCCTTCGAAGAGGGCTCTCGCAAGAAGGTCATAATGTCTGTCTCAAAGATCAAGACAAAAGTGCTTCGCCAGGCGTATGAACAAACCGGTCCCACGAAGGGTGAGCCGCTGATCCTCGTGCATGGCTGGCCGGATTCGCCGCGCACATGGGATAAGGTTCTTCCTTTATTGCACCAGGCTGGCTACCAAACGATCGTTCCATACCTTCGCGGATACGGGCCGTGTAGCTTTCGTGATCCATTACTTGGTCGCAAGCCACGTAGAACAGGCCAGCCAGTCGCTTTTGCTCAGGACATCATCCACCTGGCAGATCATCTCGATATCAAACGGTTTCACTTCATCGGACACGATTGGGGTGCGAGGACGGGTTACGCTCTCGCAGCTTTGTTCTCAAAGCGGCTTAGGTCTTTGACCGCTGTTTCCGTGCCCTTTGAACCGGGCAAAGCGTCTCCTCCGAAGTTCCCGCAGGCTGAAGCATTCTGGTATCAGTGGCTTCTCTGCACTAATCCAGGCGAGAAGAAGTTCCGCGAGGACCCAACCGCATTTGGGCAAGCACAGTGGGATGCCTGGAGCCCTGCCGGATGGTACAAGCACAGTGATTTGGCTGCGGCCGCCAAAAGTTGGGAGGGTAAAGATTTCGAAGATGTCGTGCTGCACGGCTATCGCTCCCGCTGGGGACACGCGGAGCAAGATCCGCAGTATGCCGACCTACAGTCTCGTTTCGACTCCACAAAGACGCTTAATACTCCGACGCTTCTGTTACACGGCCGTGAGGATCATTGTGAGCTCGTTGACACAACAGATGGTGCGGAGCGCTACTTCACGTCTCCTTACCATCGTGTCCTGCTCGATGGCGTTGGTCACTTTCCCCAACGCGAAAGTCCGGAGTTGAGCGCAGCGATCATCCTAAAACACATACGTCAGAATTCCGTTTGATCCAGCGTCAAAGCCAGCCAGAGCTCCTATTCAGGAAAAGCTCTAACATTAGCCACCTGCATGCAATCCCGCTTTGACAATCGAAGCGGACTGATCCCTTGGATGAACGCGTCGGCCTTTTCTCGTCAAACGATAAAATCCGGGCCGGTGCTTCCGAAGCTCCCACTTATGAGGTTGATCAAAACATCGAATTACTGATCTGAATCAGGGGAAATCTTAGCAATCTCTTTCTACTCTCTGAACGGGCTTATCAAAGCACAACTCTGCGGCCGGTCCAAAACGAGGATTTAGTATCCACAAAACTTAGATGTGCGGCACTCCGCGGCCGAAGGTTCCTGGTGGGGAAAGCGAGGTACGAATGGCGGGGGGGATCAAATTACGGCCTCCGCCGGCAAAGATAGATTCATGGTTCGAGATCAAGTAGTCTGCGGTCCTCGCTGCGAGAGCTTGGATCGTGAGGCCAGGGTTTGCTGAGCCCTGCGTGGGCATGACCGAGCCATCCATTACGAAGAGGTTTTCGACGTCCCAGGTCCGTCCAAACTTATCGCACACTCCCGTCTCTGGAGTAGCCGACATCCGTGCTGCACCAACCAGATGCGCATACCGGGCCTCCTGAACGATCTCCCTCGCCCCCGCCGCAGCCATGATTTCCATCACCTTGTTTTTGCCGAACTCGATCATCCTCTTGTCGTTGTCCTTTAGGGAGAACGTTACCTTTGCCACCGGCAGCCCGAACCGGTCTTTCTCATCGGCACCGGTTGCAAGCTCGACGCGATTATCCTCCCAAGGCAGAATCTCACCAAGCAGACCCAGTGCGGACCAATGGTTGTAGTCCATCATGTTCCGGCGCAGTCCCCAGCCCCATGTCTGCTTCGCCGCCATGATCTGTTTTGCGAACGCAATGGGCAACGGCCCGACCGTCTGCACTGCGAACCCTCGCGCGAAATCGCGCTTGGGATCGGTCTCATAAAATTCCTCCGTCAGCGCATGCGCGGGTGGGGCCTTGTACATGCGTATCAGTTCCTCGAAACGTCCCAGAATCACATTTCCGGCCTGCGCCATTAGGTATTTGCCCAGCGTACCGGAGGAGTTCGCGAGCCCTCCCTCATGTCCCGGACACGCCGAGTTCAACAGCAGCCTAGGCGTCTCGATCGCATACCCACTGACGATCACGCAACGCGCCCGCTGAAACCGCTCCCTCCCTTCACGGTCGAAGTAGAAGACCCCATCGCTGCGCCCATCCGCACCTACGGAGATCCGCGAGACCATGGAGTGGTCGCGTATCTCCGCGCCACACTTCAGTGCGTCGGGCACATGCGTGATTAGCGTAGAAGCCTTGGCACCAACCTTGCATCCCTGGATGCAGAAGCCGCGATAGATGCAGTGCGGCCGGTTTCCATGCGATGCGGAGAGAATCGCCACGGGTCCGCCGGCGGAGACTGGAATTCCCAGGCGCGTGCAGCCCTTGATCAGAGTATCGCCCACGCCGCCCATGGGATGTGGACCGTATGGATGGCCATGTGGCTTACCCCATGGATACCAAGCTGGTCCTGCAACAGGCATCTCCCGCTCGAGCAACTGGTAGTAAGGCTCAATGTCCGCATAGTCGATCGGCCAGTCCGCTCCCACACCATCCCGTGTATAAACCTCAAAGTCAGATGGATGAAAGCGGGGTACAAACGAGGCCAATGCACCGACCCGCCCCGACTCCGCGCCCACTATTGTTTGCGCCCAGCGCCAGTGGATGCTCGCCACCTGTGATGCGGAGATCATTCCAGTAGAGCCCGTGGGAGCCAGCCTCATCCGAGACCCAGTCCCGCTCCGTATCCCAGAACGGCCCGCTCTCAAACCCTACAACCTCAAACCCGGCACGAGCCAGCCTCTGCAGCAAGACGCCGCCGGCAGACCCAACCCCCACGATCACGAAGTCAAGGACCTCATCGTCCGTAAACCTGCGCCGTGGAATGGTAATCTTTTGCATGGACCCGAGCATGTGCTGTCCATCTTTGGGTGGGTCGAACTCACCAAATAGCGGCTTGTCATCATGCGGGAAGCTCAATGCGTCCCTCCCTGTCCTGGTGTGTTCTCGGCATGCGTATGTTCGCTTCCTTGCTCTTCAGCAGACAAAGTATCCGGTGGTGGAGCCCACTCATAGCGCTGCTCTTCAACCTCCCACGGCTCAGGCTCTCCACCTTCCAGCCGCATATACCCTCTCGGGTAAGAAGGCCCGCCGAATCCAATCTCATCCCATGCCCACGGATGCGCATAGTAAACCGCGCAGCAATCTCCCACGAGCATCGACCAGAACCGCTGCACATTCATCCCCGCCCAAAGCTCCTTCGCCGCAAACGGCTTGCCTTCGTTCAGTGACTTCAGCAACTCCTCCTGCTGCATCACGGTCAGGCCTGCAAATGGCCCTGCGTGCTGCTCCTGCGCCATCGTTTCAAACGCCAGTACTCCGAGCCGATACGCCTCTTGGTCAGCCGGCATGTCCTCATACCGGTAGCCATCGATCCGGTTCTCAGCCAGCCTCTCATCAATTCCAGCCAGCACAGGAATTCGACGCGAAGCTATCCGATCCTCTTGCGGCATGACCCGAGCTGTAACCGCCTCCATCGTCACCGCCTCAGCCGCCGTAAAGAACCTCAGCGGCTTCGGCTGCTCAAGCCTTCTAAGCACCACGGCCCTTGTTGCGGCATCCCAATAAGCCTTTTGGCTCACGGTGCTGAAACCCGGATAGTACCCCGGCTGCTCGCGTGGAGGCATTGGCTTTCCAGTGCCCAGATCGATCGGAAGTTCAGACATATCAACGACGCTCCCGGCGCATCAGGTACGCCATCATCCCCAGCATCCCGCATGCGGCAAACAGCATCGGGGCAAAGATCGGTGGGCCATACAAAATGTTGTAGAGCGGCTTCTTGCTTCCACCGGACCGCCGTAGGATTCCCCTTATGTGATACCCCGTCCCAATCACCCCGTTCAGCATCGCCATCCCCGCCGCGACCGGCAGGAGCGTATTCGCAACCCGTTTGCTTGGGATCGAGGCCAGCGCCGCGCCCGCCAGCAAGGGCGTCAGGATAATCGGCGACCACTGAACCTTGTACTTGAAGTTGTTCTTGTAGTGTGAGTACCAGGCCTCAGCCCCCGAAGCCAGCGTCCCAATAGCAGTCACAACGCAAAGATGCTTCTGAAAGCGCCCCACGCGGATATCATCCCGGAAGTCCGGCTTGCGAAGAGCGGTCCGCGCTTCGATCGTCCGGCCCTTCCAGCCATGATCCTCTTCGCGCTGCAGGTAAGAGGCGATCACGCCCAGATAAGCGCTGGTCCCAAACAGCAGCGGCGCAAACACCGGTGGGCCCATCACCAGGTTGACGATCGGCATGCGCCACCCACCCGGCTTTCGCCCGATTCCCCGCACATGAAACCCAAACCCGATCAGCCCATCCGCCAGCGTAATCCAGCTCGTACAACGCAGAAACGTCTTAGCCATGCGCCGGCTGAAGAACCCCGCAACTCCCGCAATTGATAACACCCCGGAGAGGATCACAGGCGAGTACATCACTGGGTTCGAGTAGCCCCCGCGATAGTGTTCATACGCCACCTCCATCCCGCTGACCATGCTCGTCCCAAACACCAGCAGCGACATCGAACGCTGAAACGTCCCATGTTGAATGTGACTTAACATCACATCCGCAGGCTTACGAAGTGGCGCAGGTACCAGCTTTACCAATGCATCCGGAGAAGTCTCCATCATCTCGTATCACGCTCCAGTGCGATCAGGCCGGCTACGCTGGGCGGAAGCTCCGTCCGTAGCTCCGTCGCAGGCTGCGCGCCATCGAGATCGCCTGTATCCCACACCACAGGGCGCACCCAGGAGCCACCGGCATTCGCAATCAAAATGGGGAAGGCCGCGAAGTGCCTGTGCCGCCCATCCAGCAATTCATCTGGAATATGAATGTCTTCCAGCAGCAATTTCTGGGCGCCTAAAAGCTCCAGATGAGCATCGGCCTCAGCATGTTCATCCGGGTAGCCACCTGTTGAAAGCACGTCGATGCCCAACCCCTTAATCCCCCGCTCCACGAGGTATCGTGCACCATCGCCCGACATATAAGGCCAGTCCGTCAGGAACTCCTTCGTGTTCGCACGGCGATCGCCCCACCCTGTCTTAAGCAAGAGAAACACACCCTCTGTGATCAACGTCTCATGCTTTTGCAGGTCATCCGCATCGATTGCATGACAGGCCTCAACGGGACGCAGATCGAGCCCAACGCACGGTCCGTAAAAATGTGAAAGCGGCAACTCGCTGATCGTAGGCAGCTGCGGCTTGTAGTGAAACGGCGCATCCACATGCGAGCCTGAATGCGTCATGATCTCCAGACGTTCTACCGTCGCACCCTTCACCACCGCACGTTGGTAGTAACGGATCGAATTAGGCGGCTGATCCGGAAATTGTGGTCCGTTGTTATATAAGGGCTGTGCGAGATCGTAGATCATATATCTCTCAGGCGGTTCGATACGGTTCAGCGTCTTGATGTTTGAAATAGAAACCCAGACCCGGACGGCTCAGGTCAGGCTCCATATCCCCATTCACAGGCGAGCGAAAACCATCGAACAACATGGCTTCAATGCGCGCATGATCGTGGAAATACTCAACGTGACGAAGTGGCTTCGCGGCACACGCGAGATGCAAATGAGCCGTGGGCCCGCAATGAGCAGAGAGCGGCACGTCATGCGCTTCTGCAAGGGCGGCCGCAGCCATGAAGCCCGTTACCCCGCCGCACCGCGTAGCATCCGCCTGCAGGACATCTACCGCACCGGCCTCAAGCATCGCCCGCAACTCAAACTCACGCCACGCATACTCACCCGCCGCAATCTCCATCCCGCCCGGGCCCTGATCCCGGAGCAGACGGAGCCCAGCAAGATCATCCGAACTCACGGGCTCCTCAAACCAGTTCACGCCATACTCGGAATGGAACGTATACGCGAAGTCCAGAGCTTGCTTTCGCGTATACGCCCCATTCGCATCAACAAACAACTCAGCCTCTGCACCGATCGCCCTACGTGCAGTCTTCACGCGCCCAACATCCTTGTCTGGATGCGTGCCGATCTTCATCTTCACCCGCGGAATTCCCTGTTCCACCCAACCAGCCAACTGCTTCGACAACTGCGAGTCTGTGTACGTCGTAAAGCCACCTGACACATATACCGGCGTCTTCTCGCGTATGCGGCCCAGCAGATTCACGAGTGGCAGATCCAACAGCTTCGCCTTCAAATCCCAGAGTGCCATATCGATCGCAGAAAGCGCGGTCGCCGCAATCCCCTGGCTGCCGTAGTTCCGCTGCATCCTTCGCATCTTCACAAATAATGCAGAGGTCTCAAACGGGTCCGCGCCTTCAACCGTCTTCTGCATCAGGTCCAGAGCCAACGATGCCGTCACCGCATGCGAGTACGTATAGCCGATCCCTTCCTTGCCGCCCACGCTAATCTCCACAACTATCAACGTCGTGCTGTCCCATGCAAACGTGCCGTCCGCCTCCGGTCCATCCGTGGGGATAGTGAAGGCGGAGGCACGGGTGTTGTGAATTTGAAGCCGCCTGTTCATCAGATAATCTGCCGAACCGTATCACTCGCCGCAGTCAGCGCAATCTTCATCCGGTTTGGTTCGCCCTTCATCAACGATTCAGAAAAGTGCAAGGCCTGAGTTGGCGTGATCTTTGGCGGCAACATTGCCGTAAATGGATCGACTACTGCTTCAATGATCACCGGCCCGGGCATCGCGAGTGCCTTGTCCAGCATCTCGCCCGCTGTCGCCTGGTCGTCGATACGCACACCTTCCGCCCCTACCGCCCTGGCCAGCGCAACAAAGTCAATGGGCAGAAGATCACACTGATACTCAGGGTTTCCCTCGAAGACCATCTGCTCCCATTTGATCTGTCCCAGCGTGTTGTTCTTTATGATCACCAGCTTGATCGGCAGCTTGTACGTCACCGCCGTGATGATCTCGCCCATCAGCATCGTGAACCCGCCGTCACCCACCACTCCGATGACCTGCCGGTCCGGAAACGCAACCTGCGCCGCAATCGCATAAGGCATTCCGCAAGCCATCGTCGCGAGATTACCCGAGCATGAGTGCTGTTGGCCCTGCTTCGAGAGCATGTACCGCGCCCAAACCGTCGTATTCGTACCGGAGTCGGAGACGATGATAGCGTTCTCCTTCGCACGCTTACCCAACTCCCATCCAACCACCTGCGGCTTCATGGGTTTGGCGGGATTGGTCCCCTCTTTTTCCAAGGTCTTGATCCAATCTTTCATGTCTTCCTGGGCTCTCTCCAGAAACTTGCGATAGCTGTTCTTCTTCAACATTGGCAGCAACATCTGCAAAGTCTTCTTCGAGTCTCCAACGAGCCCCACATCCGCTGGATACCGCAGCCCAATCCGCTGCGCGTTCGCATCGATCTGGATGCACTTCGCATCGCCCGGCTTCGGAAGATACTCCATGTATGGATACGAAGTCCCCACCATAATCAGCGTGTCGCAATTCTCGATAACATCCTGAGAAGGCTTAGTTCCCAGCAGCCCAATGCCGCCAGTCGTATAAGGCGATTCATCCGGAATCACTCCCTTGCCCAGCAGTGGCTTGATGATCGGCGCACCCATCAGCTCCGCCAGTTGCAGCAACTCGTCAGTTGCATGAAGTGCACCTTGCCCCGCCATGATCGCAATGCGCTTGCCATGGTTGATTAGGTCTGCAGCCAGCTTCAATTCGTTCGCCTGCGGCAGGTTCCCGCTGATGGCAGAGTTGGTCGATGTGTGATGTGCCACGTTACGATCGGACCGCTCCGCTATCTTCACATCCTGTATCTGGATATCGATCGGGATCGTCAGGTGGGCCACACCGCGCTTCATAATCGCGGTCCGCACTGCAAGGTCAGCTGCAGGCTCCATGTGAGAGGCACTCATTACACGCGTGTTGTACACACAAACATCCATGAACAACTTGTCCAACTCCACGTCCTGCTGCCCAAAAGTGTTGGTGACGTCAGTAAACTGCATCCCCGTTATCGCGAGCACCGGTTGCTGGTCCATCTTTGCGTCGTATAGTCCGTTCAGCAGGTGGATCCCACCTGGACCTGAGGTCGCAAGACATACACCCAAACGTCCAGTGAACTTCGCATACGCGCATGCCATGAATGCAGCAGACTCCTCATGCCGCACATGGATGAAGCGGATCTTGTCCTGGGCCTTTCGCAGCGATTCCATCACCCCGTTGATGCCATCCCCAGGCAAACCGAAGAAGGTGTCCACGCCCCATGCCAGGAGCCGCTCTACCAAAACATCCGATGCATTCATCCGTATCCTCCAACGCTTCTGCCGTCGTGTAGACGCGCCGCGATGGTTCCGGGGTTTCCCCGCTGACCGGCCTGTCACTGGCCTGAAATCGATATTTGAGATTTCGCAACATGGCCCTCTTCGAGGAGGAACGTATTTCAGCCACGACGCATCCTACGGCCCAATCAGTTTTTCTGGCTCTTTAGGACTTCCAGTCGGCATGGCTCTGCCCCACGCCTGAGGAGAAGGATGTTTCGTCTGCCACACAGCTCCATTCAGCGCGTTGCATTGGTGAAACTCTCAGCCGCTTTGCTGCTGTGCGCGGGCTTGCGTGCTCTGCCTGCGCAGAGCCCGTCGGAGATGCCGGTTGAGCCCACCCGAGCAGTCCAACTCCCTCTCTCCGGCCGCTCCTCTCAGGCCGGCGATGTCACGGTCATGCAGCGCACCACCAACTCCGGGGGAGGGAACTCGGTCGTCACCATCGACAGTTCCGTCACGGTTCCGGTCCCATATAGCGGCAGCGTTCCAACCGGCGTAGCCTCACCCGACGTTCTCCCCCTGACTCTTGAGTCTGCCCTCGCCATGGGTCTCCGAACGAACCTCGGCGCACTCAGCCAATCCGCCGCAACCGAGCAAGCGCAGGGCCAGCGTGCCGTCGCAAAAAGCCAACTCCTCCCACAGGTGAACACCGTCGTCAGCGAGGTCTTTGAAAAGGAGAACCTTCGCACCCTCGGCGTTAGTCTCCCCAGCATCCCCACCACCTCAAAGTTCAACTACTACGACGCCCGCGCCGTGCGCCTCCAACAGTCTCTCTTTGATCTCGTCAGAATTAGAAACGTTCAGGGCGCGTCGGAAAACGTCCAGGCCAACATCAAGGCAGCCCGCAATACGCGCGATCTGATTGTTCTCGCGGTAGCCGGGTCCTATCTCCAGTTGCTCGCCACCCGCGCCCGGGTCGAAGCGTCGGACTCTCAGGTGAAAACCTTCCGCGCCATCTACCAGCAAGCCGCAGACCGCCGCGCCGCGGGTCTAGCCACCCGCGTCGACGCGGACCGCTCGCTTGTGCAACTCCAGACCCAGCAACAGCGCCTCCGCTCCTTGAAGGCCGACCAGCAAACCCAAAGCCTCCGTCTTGCCCGCATCATCGGCCTCCCCCTCGGCCAACGCTTCACCACCGGCGAACAATACGCCTTTACCCCCGTCACCCTCGTCCTTGAAGAAGATGCCCTCAAAAGAGCCGAGTCCGAACGCTCCGATCTCCAGGCCGCAGCCTCCGACGTCCGAGCCGCCGAACTGGCTGTCAAAGCCGCACACGCAGAGCGCCTCCCCTCCCTCGGCATCAGCGCGGACTTCGGCGCCGCCGGCATCACCCCCACCAACCACTCCACCAGCGTCTACACCGTCTCCGGCACGCTGACTGTTCCCATCTACGAAGGCGGCCGCATCCACGGCGAGATCGTCCAGACCAAGGCCGTCCTCCGCCAGCGCAAGGCAGAGTTCGACGACCTTCGCGGCCAAGTCGACGAAGATGTCCGCCAGGCCTTCATCGATCTTGACTCCGCCGCCGACCAGGTGGGCGTCGCCCAGAGCAACGCCACCCTCGCACGCGAAACCCTCGAGCAGTCACGCGATCGCTTCACCGCCGGCGTCGCCGATACCGTCGAACTCGTTCAGGCCGAACAGTCCGTTGTCCAGGCGGACGACGACTCCATCACCGCCGTCTTCGAGCACAATCTTGCCAAGGTCGCTCTGGCCCGCGCCATGGGCAACGCCGAGCAAACCCTGCCACAACTTCTGAGGAAACCCTAGATGGCCGACCAGCAACCACCAGAGCTTCCGCAGCTTCCCCAGATTCCAACCGACCATCTCCTCCCCAGTGAGGCTGGCGAATCCCACCCCATGATGGACGCCGCCCTATCTACCGGCCACAGCGCCGGACACATCGCAGAGCCCCACGCCGATCTCGCACTCCGCATGCTCTACGACGAGCAAACCCGCCTCCGCACGGAGCTCAACGACCTCCGCAGAAAATCTGAAGAGAAGAAAGATGACAAAAAGAAAGGAGAAAAGAAAGACGATCAAGTTGGAGACGACAAAGAAGAAGAAGAAGGCGGAGATGACAAGAAAGACGGTGAGAAGAAAGACGGTGACGATAAGAAAGAAGAAAAGCCTCCCCTCAAAGAGCGCGTCCATGAAGTGGAAAAGAAGACCAAAGGCTGGACCCGTCAGCATCCCATCGCAACCGTCGCCATCATCGCGGGCGTCATCATCCTCATCATCGCAACCATCCTTCTGGTTCATTACCTCGATAGCTACGAAAGCACCGACGACGCCTTCATCGACGGCCACACCGATCCCATCAGCTTCCGCATCAGCGGCATCGTCTCCAAGGTCTACGTTGAAAATACCTTCCGCGTGAAGAAAGGTCAGCTTCTGGTTGAGCTCGATGACCGCGACAACCAGGTCGCCAGGGAGCAGGCCGCCGCCAATTACGCTCAATCCCAGGCCGCCGTCCGCGCCCAGTCTCCCAACGTAGGCATCACCGCGACCGACCAGAACACCCAGGTCATCAGCCGCGATTACAACGTCATCAACAACGAAGCTCAGGTCGCCCAGGCGGAAGAGCGTTACCGCTCCGCCCTCGCCGACCTCCGCCAGGCCGAAGCCCAGGAGGGCAACGCCATCCGCGAGGAAGAGCGCTACGGCATGCTCGTCGTCAAGGAAGAGGTCACACGCGAGCAGTACGACCAGCGCGCCACGGAACGCCGCACTCAGGCCGAGGTTGTCGCCAGCCGCCGCAACTCAGCCGAGGCCGCCCACAAGTCCGTCACCCAGGCTGAAGCCCAGCTTGAGATCGCAAAGCAGCAAGCCCGCCAGGCCCGCCAGGACACGCCACGCCAGATCCAGATGCAGCGTGAGATGCTGGCCCAGCGTAAGGCCAGCGAGCTTGCCGCCAAGGCCCAGTCAGACCAGAGCCAGCTCAATCTGGAGTACACCCGCATCTACGCACCGGAGGACGGCATCATCGGGGATAAGCAGGTGCAGGTCGCCACCCAGGTCGCACCCGGCCAGGAGCTCTTCGCCCTCACCCAGACCAACGACATCTGGATCACCGCCAACTTCAAGGAGACCGAGATCCGCCGCATGCATCCCGGCCAGGGCGTCACCATCTATGTCGATGCGCTCTCGCAGAAGTTCCAGGGCTACGTGGAAGCTCTCCCCGGCGGCACCGGCGCGGTCTATAGTTTGCTCCCGCCGGAGAACGCCACCGGCAATTACGTCAAGGTCGTACAGCGCCTCCCCGTGCGCATCCGCATCAACGCCGGACAGGACGGGGCGCAGCGCCTGGCTCCCGGCATGTCCGTTGAACCAAAGGTCTGGGTGAATCATTAGTGCCTGAGAGTAGCGGCAAGGGCAGCGGCACCAATCCATGGCTCATTGCGGTGGCGGTCATGATCGCTACCTTCATGGAGGTCATGGATACCTCCATCGCCAGCGTCGCCGTACCCTACATTGCAGGCAGCACCGCCTCCACCACGGATGAAGCCGAGTGGGTCCTAACCGTTTATCTCGTCGCCAACGCCGTCTTCCTCCCCGCCAGCAACTACTTCGCGCAACGCTTCGGCCGCAAGCGATTCCTCATGTTCTCGCTTGCCCTCTTTACCCTCGCGTCTTTCCTCTGCGGCATTGCCCCCACCCTCCCCTTCATCCTCCTGGCGAGAATTATTCAAGGCGCAGGCGGCGGTGCCCTGCAGCCTCTCTCCCAGGCCATCCTCCTTGAAAGCTTTCCGCCCGCCAAGCAAGGCCAGGCCCTCGGTGTCTACGCGCTCGGAGTCGTACTCGCACCCGTCATCGGCCCAGCCTTCGGCGGCTATCTCACCGACACCCTCTCCTGGCGCTGGGCCTTCTACATCAACATTCCCGTTGGCATCCTTGCACTCGTCCTCCAGAGCAAATTCCTGCCTGACTCCAAGCCTGAAGGCAAGAAAGCTGGAGCCTTCGATGGCATCGGCTTCGGCCTCCTCGGTCTCTGGATCGGCTGCCTCCAGTTCATCCTCGATAAAGGCCAGGAGGACGACTGGTTCGCTGACGCACGCATTCGCTGGGCCGCCGGCATCCTCATCGTCACCTTCGTTCTCTTCCTCATTCGTGAGTTCCGCCACAAAAAGCCCCTCGTCGATCTCCGCGCTTTCTCGGACCGCAACCTCGCCATCGGCTGCGCTCTCGTCTTTGCCCTTGGCGCCGTCCTCTACGGCTTGACCACCATCCTGCCGGTCTTCTATCAGACGCTGCTCGGATATAGTGCCACCGCCAGCGGCTTTGCAGTCAGCCCGCGCGGTCTCGGCAGTGTGGCCGCCTCCCTCATCGTCGGCGCGCTGGTCTCCAAGTTTGACGCCCGCTGGATGGTCGCCGCAGGCTTCGCAGTCCTCGGAGTCTCAGGGCTGTGGCTCGCGGATCTCACCCTCGATATCTCTCCATCCACGGAGTTCTGGCCCATCGCCGTCAGCGGCATCGGCCTCGCCATGATCTTCGTACCACTCAGCAAGGTTGCCCTCGCAACAGTCGGCAAGAAGGGCACGGGCAACGCCAGCGGCATCTTCAACTTCCTCAGAAACGTCGGCGGGTCCATCGGCATCTCGGCGGCCAATACCATCGCCCAGCGCCACCTCCAGTCCCATCGCAACGACCTGGTCAGAACCTATACCGGCGCAAGCTGGATTCTTCGGCGTCAACTCACTCTACTCAGCCAGCGCCTCTCTGCTCATGCAGGTCTCGCAGGCCACACCGCAACGCTGCGAGGTTTCTCCATCACCAGCACCACACTGAATGCGCAGGCGCAGCTCTATGCCTATGTGGATGTGTTGCGCTACTTCGGCTTTATCTGCCTCATCTGCGTACCGTTCGCCTTCCTCCTCAGCAAGCCGGCGAAGGACGCGCAGGGTGCCGGCTGATCGATCACTTGCTCTGCAATGGCTTGGAGACTGACTCAAGACTTTTGCCCGCAGCTTCCACCCCGATGATCGCCTCAAGCACAGCGGCTCCAACCATCAGAGCAGCACCCAGCGCGTATCCGGCGGCAACCGCCGGCTTCGAGCCGGTATGAATCAGCACCCCAAACAGCAGCGGAGCGCCCACGCCTCCAATGCAGGTCCCAATCGCATAGAACAGGGCGATTGCAAAAGCGCGGATCTCCAGCGGAAAGATCTCGGACACCGTCAGATAGGCTGCGCTCGCCGCTGAGGATGCAACAAAGAAGATGATGCTGAAGCAGATGCCCAGCCCCCTGAGTCCAAGCGAGCCCGTGGCAAAGGGAAGGCAGATTGCGCCAAGCAGGATGCCAGCAACGGCATACGTCGCGGTGATCATCGGCTTACGCCCAATTCTGTCAAAAAGCGGGCCGAGCACAAACGGCCCGAGGAAACTTGCGATCGCAAACGGCAAGAGCTGCAAAGGAAGCTTTTGGTCGGGCACATGAAAGAACCGTTTGCCGACAAGCGCGTACGTGAAGAAGACCGCGTTGAAGAAGAATGATTGGGCAATCATCAGAGCAAGCCCAAGAAAAGAACGTTGGCGGTTCTCACCCAACATGTTCACGAAGATCTCTTTCCATGGAGTATGGTCGCGAAAGGTGATCTTCAGCTTCTCACCTTCTGGTCGAGTCAGCGCCTTGCCGGAGGAGGTTGTTACACGCTGCTCGACGTCACGGACGATCGTCTCTGCCTCTTCTTCACGGCCTCGCAGCATCAACCAACGGGGACTCTCAGGGACCGCGAGTCGAAGGAGCAGAACAAGAAGCCCAAGGCCTCCGCCGATCCCGAACGCGTAACGCCAACTTGTGGCTTGCGGGAACAGACTCCCCCCAAGGAGCACGAGCGCAGTGACGGAACCGACCGACGCTCCAACCCAGAAAGTCCCATTGACGAAAAGATCCACCGTGCCGCGCACCTTACCCGGAATCAATTCGTCGACTGCGGAGTTGATCGCCGCATACTCCCCGCCGATCCCAAGCCCGGTGAAAAAGCGGCAGACAGCAAAGAAAAGAAACCCATGCGAGAACGCCGTGCATACCGTGGCAACAGAGTATGTTGCCAACGTCACTAGAAAGAGTTTCTTGCGGCCGAGACGATCGGTGAGATGGCCGAAAAGCAGCGCACCGATTACGGCTCCGGCCAGATAGGTGGTCGCGGCAGCAGTGACCTGAGGATCGCTGAGCGAAAGCCCTTGCTTGCTCTCAAGAATGCCAGACAGAGAGCCGACCAGCGTCACCTCCAGTCCATCAAGAAGCCAGGAGGTTCCAAGCGCCGTGATGATGCGCACATGCCAGGAGGACCAGGGCAGGCGATCCATGCGCTGAGGCAGATCGGTTTCGATCTCTCGATCCTCACTCAGCCGTGCTTTGTTCATGGTGTCAGTCATAGGCGTTATTCCTTCTCCACCTTGATGATGCTGATTGCACCATTGCGCTCCAGGACGGCGTACTTCACGTTGAAGATCGACTTGACACCTTTGAGACGGGCAGCGGCCATGATGTCCTCCGGAGCCAGGCTCATGCCGGTCATGACCTCAGCTTGCCAGGCTCCATCCTTCACCGCGACCAGCGGCGTACCATCGACGATAGCCCCGAAAGTGGAGGACTTCGTCTTCGCATAGGAGACGGATCGATGAAGAAGGCCTACAGTCAGAATCGCCATCGCACAGTTGGTGACGGAACGGTCATGACCTACGGTCGCGAGGATAATCACGCCGCCGATCAGGAAGACGATAACAAACTCGAACAGTGTCATCTGGGCTCCCGGGCGCCGGGTCAGAACGCGAACCGTCAGTAGAAGAAAAAAATATCCCACTGCGGCGTGAATAATAGTCGACATAAACCTCTGCCTTTACGGGACGATGTAGACACGAGACTGTACGGCCGAAGCTCCCGGAACCTGAAGCTCGAAGTTTGCCGCCCCCGGCCGGTCAGGCTGCAGCGCAAAGGTAACGGTTGCAGGTACAGCCGTTGCAGGGAAGGTGTAGGTGATGCCTCCACCGCCAATGGCAGACGTCTCCGGCGACGGAATGATGCGCTGAGCTCCAAGCTTATTGACGATACTTTCGCTCGCAAAAAGCTGTATTTTCCCTTCCTGTATGGCGGACGGGTTGAAGTCGATGTGCAGCATGGATGGCGTGCCTGAGCGCTCGATGCGTTCAAAGTGGATCGTCATGGCTGGGCTGATCAATGTGGCATCTGCAAGCGGCCCACGCCCAAACAAACCCGCAAGGTCGGCCATGATCAGAAGCGCAAATAAGATCCAGACAGCACGCTCGAACTTCCACCAGGTCCGCTGAAATCAAGATCTTCGCCAACGGCAACTTCGTCGTTGATCTTCGGGACGGAGTCTTCTACTTGCCTCTGAAACGCAACCTTACTCATTCTGCTTCCTTCTTCACGATGCTGATCTCCCCGTTACGTTCAAGGATGGCCAAGTCAATCTGGTCGAGCGTGAGAATCCCCTGATCGCGCGCCGTCGCCATCACGTCGTCATCCTGTATGCCCATCTTTGAGAGTGTCTCCGCTCTCCACAGACCGTCTTCAAGCAGGATCAGTGGAGTGCCATCAAAAAGCCGCGCAAGCCGGTTGGAACGCGAACGCAGAAACGCAACCCAATAATGCGCAAAGGCAATCGTGATGATCTGAAGCAGGGCATTCGTGAGCGAAGCATCGTCGCCGACCATCGCCGTAAGCGCGAGACCACCCATGAAGAAAACCAGCACAAACTCAAACGGGGTGATCTGCTTGCCTGGACGCCGGCCCACGACGCGCACGATAAAGACAAGAAAAATATAGAAGAAGAATGCTCTCAACACCGCAGCCACGTAGACACCTCATGGCGAACGTACTGCCCTGGAAAACTGAGAAGCCGTATCTGATGGATTGGTTTCCTCCCCCTCCGCTACTGGAGTCACGAAACATGATTTGTGATCTTTTGACGGATACGCTTCCGTGTCGCGTCTCGAAAGTATCGAGTTTACGAAAAGTCTCGGCCGGTTCGCAATGCCGCAGCACATTCCCCAGTGCGGTCCTTACAACATATCCAAGAGCAGCACCCCTGAGCGGACTGACCATCCGCCCAGGGCAGGTTGGTTGATACTGAAGCAATTAAAAACGGTAGTAGGTGCTGATGCTAGGTTCGGTGGTGACACGCCAGCTGCGTGTGCTGATGGCCGAATTCTCGAAGTTCGGGGCGCGGTAGTAGAGGGAGCGTCCTTCAATACGGAAGCCGATGTGCTTGGTGTGAGTGGGGATGTCGAAGCCGGCTTCAAGGAGGCCTGTCTCGCGGAACTGGCCTGAAGCCGTTCCAGGAACGAATTCCACATAGCCGCCGCCGACGTTGACGAAGGGCTGGAAGGGAATGTGTTTCGGGTGGAACTGGTATGCGGCCGTGTACTCATGCATATCCGTCGTGACCTTGGAGGACTGGACGGTGGGAGTGCTGGAGTAGTTGTAGGAGTAGACCTCCGAGAAACGGGAGAATCCGTAGTTGAGCTCAAGTCCGGCCCAGGGCTTGGGATGGAACTGTAGCGAGGTGATGAAGCCTGCGGACCAGGTGGTGTCCTGATGCTGGTTTGAAACGGTCTCGCTGAGGGTGCCGCCACCGACGCGCGGCACGTTGAAGGTGCCGGAGGTTGGGTTGCTATCAAGCGGCGTGGAGAAGAGGCCGGTGCCGCCAACGGAGATGCTGGCTCCGTAAGGCTTGAAGACATCCTTATAGAACTGGGCGTTTGCTGCCGATGCGCCAAGCGCGACGAGGGTGATTGCTGTGGTGCGAAGAAGCTGCTTCATTTAAATCTCCTGAATGGTGTTGCCGGGACCGAAGTTTGTGTCGAGTTAGCTGGTGATGATGGTTCCGTTGAGGCCGTTGGGGAAGAAGCCGCCCTTGGAGACGCCGGTCTGACCGGCTGCGGCGTAGACGATCTGCAGGACCTGCGAGGTGGTTCGGACGGGGGTAAGGCCCGTTGTGTTGCTGGTGTTGAAGATCTGGGTGGCGGTGGGGGGCTGGTCTAAAGAGTCCACGGCTGGGGAGGTCACGCCGAGAGCGATGCAGAGCTCGCGGATGAAGCCTGCATGCTGGGACTCTGTATCGAGGATCTGGGCTGCATAGGTGAGAGCGGCGGTGCTGGAGGTGAGGTACTGGGCTCCGCCGATGTAAGCACTGACGCCGACAGCTTCCAACTGACGCGAGGCTGCAAGGAAGGTCGCGTCCGAGGTGACCGCGCCGCCTGCCGCGAGGTTGATGCTGGGCATGGGAACGGGTGTGCCGCCGACGGCGGTGATGGTGGAGCGGAGGAACTCAACGTGCTGGCGCTCATGAGTGGCTAGCTGGTTGGCTACGGCCGCAACGATGGGGTTGACGAAGGAGACCTTGGCGCCGCCGGTGACGCTGCCTGCGCCGGTGCCCATGTCGGCTGTGGAAAGCCCAGTGCCTGTGGTGACGTAGAGGTAGAAGCTGGCCTCGAGGTACTCAAGATTGAGGGCGAAGTTGAGGACGTCCAGGACGGAAGGAGTGCTGGAAGCGAGGGGCACGGAGCCATCGCTGGAACAACCGGCAAGGCTGCCTGAGAAGGCGGTGGCTGCGCCTGCGACTGCGAGGGTGGAGAGGACGCAACGGCGGCTGGTGAGGACAGAAGAACGGTTCTCCACAAGCTTGGCACTCTGGGTGGAGAGGGTGTCCGGGGTTGGATCGGTGAGGATGACTGACATGAGAGGTTTGCCTCCTGGCAAGGTGTTGGGCACGTTGATGTAGTTCGCTAGCGGTTCAGGGGGAAGCAGGTGCGCTACACGCTAGGTGGACTTGACGTTGCCGTTGACGCCATTGGGGAAGAAGCCACCCATGGTCACGCCGGTAGTGGGAGTGGTGGTAGTCGCAGTGGATTTGCCATAGGCCACGCCGAGGACCTGCGAGGTGTTGCGCGCGGGCGAGAGCGCGTTGACGGCATCCACGGTGAAGTAGTTGGTGGCGGTTGGGGGGATGTCCTGCGCGTCGATGGCGGGGCTCACGACGTTCTGGGTGACGCAGAGGTAGGCCAGGGCACCGGCATGCTGCCCTTCCGCGCCGAGAATCTGGCCTGCGGTGGTGAGGACGCTGGGATTCGAGACGAGAAGCTGTGCGGAGCCGACGTATGCCGAGCCGCCGAGCGCGGTGAACTGGCGTGCGGCGGCCAGGAACTGAGCCTGCGTCGTGACCGCACCGTTGGCGGAGAGGTTGATCAGGGGCTGCGCGATGGGCGTGCCGCCGAGCGAGGTAATGGCGGAGCGGAGATCGGCAATATGATTGACTTCATCGTTGGCGAGCGCCTGGGCTACGGCCATGGTGTTGGCGGTGAGAGCGATCTTGGGGGGTGCGCCCTGTACGGCTAAGCCGCCACCGTTGAGCGATAAGCTGAGGCCTGAGCCGGTGGTGACGTAGAGATAGAAGTTGGCTTCGAGGTACTCGAGGTTGAGGGCGAAGTTGAGCACGTCCGTGATAGATGCGGTTGCGGTCTGCGCATGGGCCTCGCGTTCGCCGGCCACCATTCCGATCGCGGCTGCGCTGAGCATGGCACCAAGGAAGCCGCGACGATTCAGGTGCTGGATGGTGCGATCAAAGGCGAGGATTCTACGGTCAGTTTCGAGCTGCTCTACGTTAACCGTCTCGGTGGGGCAAAGGAGTGACTTCAGGTTGTAACGGGACAAGGGACTGCCTCCAAGGCGCGGGTGATCGTGTTCCGGAAATCTCCGGAATGTCATAAAACTAAGTTGTGGTTGGGTAAGCTCGATCTACGTACAACTCACCTACGGCAGCCCGTTGGAGGCTGATTGACGAGGGACATCATTGTTTTTTGCTTCATTGGTAGAGGAGAAGTGAAGGAAGATGGTTGCCCAGCATACGGCGGAGGTCGAGTGTTCCTGATCGAAGGGATCAACATAGCCGGTATCAAAGCGACTGACTATTCGTCAGTGACGAAACGCTTCCAGTGCTCGACGAGGTCCCAAGGTCGAGCGATCAAACCCAGTCATTGAAGACTTAGTTCAAAACCTCCAAATCTAGTGGGCCCTCTGTCGGGTAAGAACATATGCTTTGGCTAACTAGCAATCTGGGTCTCGACTCCATCATCATTGGCTTTTATCGAGGCAAAGAACCGGTCTACGCCTCTCGCGTTCGTGCAGGATTCGTCCGGGCCACACGCCGCAAGGTCTTCGAGCAAATCAAACATCTCACCTCGCCGAAATACCCGTTTACCAAGCTGCCCGAAGCCGCAAGCGGGCATTGGGGTCAGGGACTCACAACCGAGAAGATGAAAGAGTGTGTCTGGCTCAAGCTGGAAACAGTCGCGCAAATCGAGCCCTTGGCGTGGACCGGCGCGGACCATCTGAGACACATTAAATTCGTCGGCTTACGCGACGACAAGGACCTTGGAAACCTAATAAGGAAACTTAGGTGCGCCTGAATCGCGAGCAGCTGATGACGCTGTGAAACACAGAAGACATGCCGCCTCCACGACTTTACCCGGGGGTTGATCACAATCCGGTCGTGGCTATCCGACAATCCAAACAGCTGGCCCATTCTCGATTCCGCTTTTCGCAGGACGAACAACACCCTATATGGCGGAGAATTCCAGGGCACCCAAACCTCATTGGCAGCTATCGAATTTGGGATGGAAAAAGAGCTACAAGAAGCCGGCGTCGTTCAAGGCAAGCTCTGGCATCCTCGCAGGGTGCTCATTACCCCTGAGGCCCTGAAGCTGGCACATGGTCAGGCCATGCTATCCCGAGCCGAGCAGCTTGGCGCAGAAGTGATCAAGCTGAAGGCTAACCGGTTGACAGGGTTCACCGCCGAAGATGAACGCAGTGCTTACGCACATGCCAAGACGAGCTTTGCTATCGTGATCTCGCCTCCGGGGCAGCGCCGTCTGCAACCGATACCGCCTTCAGCGGACTGGCAGTTCCACATCGCACAGGGCTGTCCCGCGCACTGTCAGTACTGCTACCTTGCCGGATCCCTGAGCGGGCCTCCAGTGACCCGCGCTTACGCGAACCTACCGGAGATCCTCGAAGGCCTTTATGAGTATCTGGGGAAGGGAACCATAACCTCGAAGTCTCGCGAACGTGCTGAGGAGGGCACTACATTCGAAGCCTCTTGCTACACCGACCCTCTTGGTATCGAGCATCTGACCGGTGCTCTTGCAGAATCGATCCGTTTCTTTGGTGCATGGGAGGCACCCGTCCAGCTTCGTTGGACTACCAAGTTCGACGCAGTAGACCATCTCATGAAGCTGGACCATCACAGACGAACTAGAGTTCGTTTCTCCCTTAATGCGGCTAGCATTTCACGCGACTTCGAGGGCGGCACCGCCAAGCTTTCCCAGCGACTGAGAGCTCTACGCAAGATGGCTCTGGCCGGCTACCCAGTCGGTCTAACGATCGCACCTATCATGCCGGTGGAGAACTGGCGTGGCGAATATTCGACGTTGATCTCTGATATTGCTCAGTCTCTCGTAGGCGTGCCCAATATAGATTTGACGGTGGAATTGATCACTCACCGCTTCACCCCAACCTCCAAGGATGTCTTGATCGGCTGGTATCCGAAGAAGACCCTCGACCTACGGGAAGAAGTCCGCACCCAGAAGCGCACCAAGTTTGGAGGCTTCAAGTACGTCTATCCAAAGGATTCGATGGCAGAAATGCAGCAGTTTTTCAGAGAACTGCTTACTCAGCGCTTGCCCGGATCAAAGATCCTATATTGGACGTGACGGGATACTGACGAAAGGGAAATCGAAGTGCAGGTCACAAAGCCATGACGCAGGACCGTTGATCTTTGGTCATGCAATATGCCGGAAGCGCCTTGATTGCAAAGGAGTGACAATTCGCGAAGCTACCGACTCGCGTAGATTGTTTGTTTCCGCACATTAGGTATCTCATCGAATATCGCTACGCCGTCCCTGGCCTCTAGGGAAATGGGGCAGAGAGGGTTCCCGTCACCAGCGACTTATGCTTTCATCTGCGAGCTGACGAGCCACCGCGGGTCGAGCGATACCAAGCCTATGCCGTCCACAAATGCTGGGGCATCGTGGGAGCGGACGCTTAAGTTGTTCGAATTACTTAGCCAAACAACCTGTCCTCGACTCAGCACGCCTCCCGAACAGGATGAAGCCTGGCTAAAAGAAGCGGCACAGAGATAAGGGATGTTTTGGGCGGCGACGTAGGGCTGCTGAAACGCGTGTGGTTTATTCAACTGCTGCTCCGATCAAACGGTTGTTGTCATTGTTTCAATTGGAAGTTTCGATCTCTGCGGACTGCTCCCTGGCTGGGTGTGAAGTGCCCAGCCAAGACAGTTGTTGTCGATCGTGCGGATCAGTTCTTTGCGATCCACCGGTTTTGGAAGAAATGCCCAGCGCCGCTTCTGAAGTTCCTGGAGTGGCACAACGTTCGGCAGAGCACCAGAGAGCACTAAGACCGGTAGCGCCGCCCGATCCTTTGTGAGATGGCGTGCTAATTCGAAGCCGTCCATCTCCGGCATCTCCAGATCGGTTATGAGCATGTCATACCGTCTCGTCTGAGCCTGTTGTATCGCACTCTGACCATTCGATGCCTCAGCGACGGCGTAGCCGACTTGACGCAGGAGGGTCTTCGTCAGCTCTCGCACGAGATGGTTATCGTCGACGAGCAGGATAGTCACAGTAGCTCTCGCATTACGCAGGCTGTGCGTGACTTTGGTGTGGGTAAGAGAGTGGGGTATTGTCATAGGAGCCTTTGAGTGTCAAAGCTGACACAATCGCCTTTCCTCAAGCTCTCGTAACCATCCGTCCGGATGCTGAGCTATTTCTTGTTTGCTGGATCGTGCACAGTGCGTCCCAGGGAAGAGAATGAGCGTTCCAAGAGGCAGCCCTTTCTCTCGCCATCCAAGATTTCATAAAGTTACGAAGATGTTCTGCCCTCTAGCGGGCAAAGTTGCCACTCTGCCTCGAAGCCGATGTTTTTGGGAAAGCCGCCCGATGGCTTAGTTGTGGACACGCCGGAGCGGCTGCCGGGGCCTCTCAGATCAATGGAAGTTGCGGTCGCACTTGCGTCAAGATACGTTCGCTGACGCGTCATGCGGCCGAGTTCTTCGCTAGCCTGCCTTGTCAGTTCCTATCAGTCGTGCAATGCGCTGTAACATGCCGGCTAGGGATCACCCAGTTTTCGACGGCGGTATAAGCTGTTTGACACGAGCTTGGGCCGATGCCGAGGAGGAGGACTGGACCGTTGCTATCGAAGTTGCTGCTGTACCTGTCTCACAAAGGTCTCCGGCGGAACAAGTACAGGCACTTGAAGAACGTTAGTACGTTGAGGATCTCCAGCCAGCGAAAGCTGCTGCTGCTCCGATTCCGGTATTGTGTGGCAAATGACGAGTAAGTCGTAGCCGACCTCAGCCGTGCGACCTTGGAACTCCTCGTGTCCGTGTGCAACTTGCACTTCTAAACCGACACGTTCTAGGATTCTTCTTCGCGTATCCAACAGGACAGGATCCAGTCCGTAAATCAGGATCTTTCCGGTTTGGGGTGCGTCGGCATTTGTTGATTCCCTCACTAGAATGCAAAGATCAGAAGAAACTCGCCGAAAGGCATAACCATCTGATCTCTAGAAGTCCAAGCAGCTGATGGCTACTTAAGAAAGGACCGCTTTGTATTCCGGGGACCTTTCCTTACGCCTAAGAGCCGCCAACGCCACTACCGCAGAAGATAGCGTAAATCATGCTGCTTTTATCGTGCGGGAGATGGTCAATCCTCTGGAGTCGGTCAACAACCAGGCTTATCTCCTGTATCTCTCAGCACAGGAACCCGATCAGGTCGTTCAGTTGATCGCCATGCTCCAGAGCCAACTCACTATCCTCAATGAGATTGTGCAGAGCGCCCTTAATGCCGCTAAGAATGAGCCTGATCCTGAATCTGCGAAAACTCCCCGCGTTTGACCGTATTGAGTGAAAACTCCCCGCAATGATGTTCGGATTGAGCAGCCTGAAGGGTAGAGCCACCGTGGCGCGGGCGAATAATCTGACAGCACTTCGAGCAGATAGACTCCTCGAGCGGACCAAGGCGTTTGATAAAGTCGCGTAAAGCTGGCATGAATGTCCTTTCCACAATGGGGGCTATAAGGGCTGCTCTGAGGGTGGAAGAGAATGCGGGGCATCGTGCTTGTGGCCGCCAACGCAGCCTCTACGTTACTAAACCGCTGCTCGGCTGACGCGATCTGCCTGAGGACGGCCCGTCTCGCCCTGGATGATGTCGAAGGTAACGGCATCACCTTCCTCAAGGCTCTTGTAGCCGTCAATCTGGATAGGGCTGTAGTGCACAAAGACGTCAGGATCTCCCTCACGCCCAAGGAATCCATAACCTTTTGCATTGTTGAACCACTTCACTGTGCCTTTGTACATGGGTGCCACCTCCTGACCAACGTTCACACCGACCCACAGGGCGCGGCGAGGAGAAAAGTTCAGCGATCCGAATGGGCAGCACTCTTTTCAGTCAACAACAGTTGTAGTCAGCAGAGTAAAATCGCTCTTCCCTTAAGCCGACACAAGGAGAATTATTCCTGCGTTTTGTATAAGGCTTGAAAAAGGCGCTGAGAAACTTTGTAGCAGTCACAAGCGGCAGCTTCCAGATTCTCGCGGGAGAGACTTGTTACTTTTCCGCGCCGGTACTCGATCATCCCTGCCCGCTGTAAGGTGCCAGCCGACACCGCTACCGTGGTCCTGCGTGAGCCAAGCATCTCTGCCAAGAACTCTTGAGTCAGCGGCAATAAATCTTCCTGAAGACGATCCTGAACCATCAGGAGCCAACGGGAAAGCCGTGCCTCGTTGTCGTGAAGCTTATTACAGGCGGCAATCTGGCTCATCGTGAGTGTCTGTTGCTGAGCCAACTCCAGAATCCTGGTGCGGATCTCTTCCGAGTCGAGGAACGCGGCCTTCAAATCTGCGAAGAGGATTTTGTACCCAGATCCTGCCACCTGCATGAAGCATTCTGAAGGAGGAGCGGACGGGCCGAGAAGAGAGATGCAGGAGGTGATCCCCTCTCGGCCGATGACGGCGACCTCGGCACTTCCGCCCTCAGGCAGGTTCACCACCACGCTCGCGATGCCTGAAAGCATGATGTAGGCGTGCTTCGGCTGCTCGTCCTGCGCCTGAAGCGGAGTTCTAATAGGGAGATCGACTGCCTTTGACAGGTCGATCAGGCGCTTGCGACTCTCCGGGGAGAGGGCTTCGAGCAGCAGGTTTGTGCGTGGGGCGGCCATGAGGCTCCATTGCTGCAGAGGGGCCGAAGCTCTGCGTTCAAAACCGTACGTGAGAGACCAGATCTCTGTTGAGAGAATACGAACTGAATCTGATAGAAGTCGGTCGGCAGAATGACACAGCCGGTGCTTTCTCCAAGCGTTGTGTCGACTATCGCCTCTAGGCAGCCGGATTCAGGCTTGTTCTTCTGGGTCCGGCTGTGAGATCCTACCCCGCACACTTTCTCCGGATCTAACGACCGTTGGGCGGAGTAGACGGATGAACCCCAGGGAGATCACCCCACTCTTGCTCGATAAAAGGCATAAGACCGACTTCTTGGAGCAGTTTGACCGTTCGCTCCGCTTGGCCGAAGAAGACGTAGCTGCAGTTGCGAAGGATGGTGCTATCGAAGGAAATCTCACCGCCATCGTAGCCAAGTACGCAGCGGACCAGAGTGCAACCTACGAACCTGGTTTGATCAATTTGAAGGTGTTCGCCAGTGATGGTGCGGCCGGTGATCGTAGTCACGATGAGCTCCTGAAAGGGTGGATGAATCACTTTCTGCGAACTTGCCGTGCCTGCGGACAGCATTAAGATTCTGACGGTGCTGAACGAGTGGCCCGAATGAACAATTCTCTTATCTGCCACGCTGCGGACAGACGAGTACTTGCAAATTCGTTACGCTGATGATGCTACAGGACGCAATCTCAGTCACAAGGAAAGTTATGGCCGCTGAACACAAACACATCGCCATCCTCTCGGCCGAAACCGCAGGACACGGAATTATCATCCATTTCTCAGATGGCACGACCACCCTATTTCAGACGCACTTTCTGTATGAAGTCCGCGAGGAAGACGGCAACGTCGCCCTTACGGATCTGAGTGAGGACGACCTTATGAAGGGTTTCGACGACTGAGGCAGATCTGCCGCTAATGGTAGAAACGAGCGGCGTTGCGCTCGGAGCTTCTGTAAGCCGACCGCTCCTCAATCTGAAGGATCTCGTTATAGCCGGTGGAGTCGTCATCGTAGACGAAAGACAAGCCCAGTGAGTCGAACTTCAGGAAAAACTCCTCCCAGTCGATCGTTCTCACATCCTTATGGTCTTTTGCCTGTTCGGCAAGCATGAACCTGATGAGCGCCGGCTCCGAATCGATGTCATGGGGCAAGACCTCTGTCGGAACGGCGTGATTGGCATCCGCCCAACGGCGGATCTCGGTGTGATCGGTTACTGGTCCAATGATAGGCATTGCTCCTCCGCCCGTAGACGTGACAACGGCTTTGGCACTTCGATGCAAGGGGGCATTCACAGGCTGCAAGGTTTTGGTGTCCTCAAAGCGAGGAAAGTGGTATCCTACTCATAACAAACGACTTACGTCCGATAATGAAGATTACGTATAGTTGAGCCCATCGTGGTTGGCTTGGACTATGCCCCAGAGGCCTTTCGGTTGCGTTAAGCGCATCTAAAGGGTCTTATGGATGGCCACACGGAGCACGGCGCAATGAGCAGCGGCCAGACGGGTGGCAAAGCTCTTGTTGTCGGCAAGGGTGAGATGGCGGCAGCAATTCGCGGCTTTGATTGGGACAAGACAGAACTTGGTTCCTTAGATTCCTGGTCTCCCACACTCCTGTCTTTGGTCAATCTGCTCGTGTGCTCGCCCCTGCCCGCCACATTGTCCTGGGGACCAGACCTGATCTTTCTCTATAACGATGCGGCCATTCCCACTCTGGGGCCGAAGCACCCGGGAGCTTTAGGCGGCCGATACCGCGATGTGTTCAAGGAGGCCTGGAGCATCGTCAGGGGGGATCTAGAGGGCTGTTTGAGGGATGGAGACACGCCGGTCCGGGAGAACGTCATGATTCCCCTTATGAGGGGCGGCAAACTCCTTGAGAAGTATTGGACCTACTCTCTAATTCCCGTTTACGACGGTGGCAGGATCGTTGCAGTCTATAACCCTTACCAAGAGACCACGGAGGGGGTTGTCGCTCTGAGGGAGCGCGAGGCGGCGACCGCCCAGCTGAAGCAGGTGCTGGAAGACACGAGCGAATCGGTTATGACTGTCGATCGCGAGTGGCGGGTAACGTACATGAACCCCCGCGCCTTGCAGGTCTCCGCTCCGATCAATCCAGTTGGATTGAACATCTGGGACTGCTACCCTGCGTTCCTCTATGAGAATTCGCCTTGGGTAGAGCATTATCACCGAGCAATGGATGAACAAGTTTCTGGCTCATTCGAGGCATACTACTCAGATCCAATCAATGTGTGGGTGCTTGTCCAGGTTCAGCCGACACCCAACGGCATCACCATTTTCTTTCGGGATATCACCAAAGAGAAGCAATCAGCAGCAGCCCTTATCCAGACTGAAAAGCTCGCTGCAGTCGGCCGGCTGGCGTCCTCCATTGCACACGAGATCAACAATCCTCTCGAGGCTGTGACCAACCTGCTTTACATAGCTCGAACCGCAATCGACCTACCTGAAGCAATCCGGGAGACCTTAGATCAAGCAGACCAAGAGCTCGGCCGCGTCGCGCTCATCACGAACCAAACCTTACGGTTTCACAGGCAGAACACGCTACCACAGGACGTGACTTGCCTAGATCTCTTCTCAACTGTTCTGGCCATGTACGAACCGAAGATTAGGAATCTGGGTATACAAGTTGAGAAACGGAAACGGGCGAATAAGCCTGTCAGGATTTTCGAAGGAGACATCCGCCAGGTTCTCAATAACCTCATCGGAAACGCGATAGACGCGATGAAGGCTGGAGGAAGGCTCATCGTCCGAAGCCGTGAAGGAACACGCTGGACCACTGGCGAGAAAGGACTGGTCCTTACAGTCGCCGACACCGGGGGCGGCATGTCTCCGGAAGTCGCAATACGGGTTTTTGAGGCTTTCTACACCACGAAGGGAATCCTGGGGAGCGGGCTCGGCCTTTGGATCAGCAACGAGATTGCTAACCGCCACCATGGTTCTCTCAGAATGCGAAGCTCACAAGGCGAATCCCACGGCACCGTCTTCACCCTCTTCCTGCCATTTGTCAGCCGGAATCTTATTGATCCTGCTTAGGGACCGCATCGCTTCCAAGCAGCGGCGATCCTTCGTAAGATGTTTGGAGAGGCAGGTAAATTCTTACCGCTGTCCCATGCTTTTGCAGGTCGTCATTACTCTGCAACTCGATTCGGCCGCCATGTCCTTCGACAAATTGCTTTGCGACAAAGAGACCGATGCCGGTGCCTATCGCACTACGAGTTGTAAAGAATGCATCGAAGACCTTAGGTATGTGCTGAGCTGCAATGCCGACGCCGGTGTCTCGGATCGTAATAAGAACGCCGCTATCTTCGCCGTTGATGTCTTCGGTTGATACGCCCAGCGTCCCGCCGCTGGGCATCGCGTACATTGAGTTCGCAATGAGGTTCGAGACTATTTGCATCGTTTCACCCTGGCGCAGAAAAAGCATTTGGGTGGAGCGCAATGATTTCTCGATAACAATACCGTTGAGCGTGCATCGCGGCTCATAGACGGCGACCGCGTGTTGCACAAGATCAGAAACAGAAACTGAGCTCACTGCGGTGTGCTCATGGTAGAAGCCGAGAGTTTGCTTCGCTATGTTAGAGATTCGGGCAATTTCACTTTCAGCAGTAGCCAGATATGCGAGGCCAGCCGTGTCCACGATCAGAGGACGCAGTAGGTAGAGCAGATTCGTGACGGCTTCGAGAGGGTTGTTGACCTCATGGGCGATGGTTGAAGCCATCCGGCCCGCAGCGGCAATTTTCTCTGCCTGTAAAAGGGACTTTTCGATTAACTTGCGCGCGGAGATGTCACGCAGAACTTTTGAAGCCCCGATCACATTTCCAAATGCATCTCTGACTGGCGATACGGTGAGGGCGACTTCGATGCGCCGACCATCTTTGGTTAGGCGTTCGGTTTCGAAGTGCTCAACCCGTTCTCCGTTGCGAACCTTCCCGATTATCAGCGTCTCGTCGGAGTGAAGCTCGTCGGGGATGAGTTTGAGGATTGATTCTCCCACCATCTCCTGTGAGCTATAGCCAAAAATGCGACTCGCCCCAACGTTCCAGCTTGTGATGATGCCATTTAGATCTTTGCTCAAGATCGCGTCATCGGACGAGGAGACGATGGCAGCGAGTTCACCCTGGTGCCGCTGGGCTTCTTTTGAGCTTCCAAGCGCTTCTTCCACACGGGCTATCGACGTTCGATGTTCGAACAAGACCATGACTTGGCGAGCAAGCGCCTCAAGCGCCTCGATCTGATCCGCGGACAGTTCGCGAGGTTCCGTATCAATAACACACACAGTTCCCATGACAAGGCCGCCAGGAGCAACAATCGGCGCTCCGGCATAGAAGCGTATGTTGGGATCACCCAGAACCAGTGGATTGTCTTTGAAGCGAGGATCTGTTCGTGCGTCTGTCACGATCAGCGTCTGCGCGTCCACGAGGGTATTCGCGCAAAAACTTTGGGAGCGAGGCGTTTGGTGGGCACCGAGACCACGCTCTGACTTGAACCACTGTCGATCGCTGTCGACCAGCGAGATTAGCGAGATCGGTGTTTCACAGATGAATGCTGCTAATTTAGTTATGTCTTCGTAACTTTGTTCTGGCAAAGTGTCGAGAACGCCGTACGCGCGCAAGGTCTTTAGCCGTTCGGATTCGTGAGCCGGTATGGGTGATCTTGACGCCAAACGCTGACAATCCTCCGAAACGGCCACAGGCCCAGTAAAGCAGCGCTGTCGGCTACCTGACAAACGGAATCGGTCAGCGAGCAGTCGCACCAGGACGCTTCCTAAATCGACCGGACCGGGCATGGTCAATTTACCAACTAAGGGGCTGGCAGTAAGCGGGGACCCTCGTGACGCGCCGTCGGACGGTCCTAGCCTGTCACGTCCGGCAGTTCCGTTTGATGAGCTCGAGAGAAGACGATACTCAAAAGCGAAGCTCACAAGGCGGAAATTCCCGGAAACGTCTCTAACCCTGTTCCCGCCATCTGCCAGCCGGAATTTCATCGATCCTCTCTAGAGTATAGGTGCAGCATCTGATTTCCGGCCGATATCTCGGTTTATGTATCGTGAATCGCGGAAGTCCATATCGGACCCAATTATGAGAATCATCAACAGCTTAGTTGGAGTTCACCGACCAGTGCTGTCTCGTTTGCCGCGAACTAAGCGCTTAGGTGCTTCTATACCTCTCACAATCGCGTTTGAGCGTTTGGCTATTTTGGAGGCCGCGTGCTGCTGAATGGGTAGAAGAGAGGGCTTCGCAGCATTAGGTTCGAAAATTTGATCGTGCAAGACTACGTTCAGCAGCGATTTATGGACGTGGATGCGACCGTTGTATTCGAGGAATCCGTGCTTGCGAAAGCGGTTCATAAAGAAGCTGACGCGAGAGCGGGTCGTTCCGATCATGTTTGCGAGTGTCTCCTGGGAGATCTTGGGGAGCATCATCTCAGGTTCGCCAGGTTTCCCGAATTCTGCCATTAGCAGGAGAATACGAGCGAGCCGCTTCTCGCTGGAATTGAAAAGCTGGTCGACGAGATCAGCCTGCGTCCTCATGCTCCGGGTTAGAAGGAACGCAAGGAACAGGTCGGAAAAAGCATGTTCTTCGTGAACCACCCGAATCATTTCTATTCTGTCTATCTTTAGGACAGTGCAGGCGCTCACAGCAGTAGCAGTCGCAAGGCGAAGGCCCGCAATTGCACTGATTGACTCCTCCCCAACAAAGTCGCCTGGACCGAGAAGGGTGATAGTGGCTTCTTTACCCTTTTGCGACACGACGGTCAGTTTTGCCCTACCTTTCTGAAGGTAGAAAACCGAATCAGCCGCGCTACCCTGCGCGAAGAGAGTCCCTTTGTTCTTAATTTGTACGATCTTGCGTCCAATTCCAGCTGCGGCTAGAAAGGCCACTGGATCAAAAGAGTGGGGCTTGAACTCCGGCATGATGACTTCGATCTGTCCCCTGGGAAGTCGGTCTAGATCCAGACACGTGGCAGGCAACAGCTGTTTGATGCCGTTATGTAACGAATGCGACGCAGACAGCCGAAGAAGGGTGATCTAAAGGCAGCGGCTGGCGGCACACGGTGCGCCTGAAGAGCTGGGAGACGCTTTGCAGAGTCGGAAATTGTTACGACTGTTGTTTGCTGGAACTTACCTTAGGTTCGAGCGTCGTGTTCGCGGCAAGTGCGGGAACGATGAAGGGACGCGCAGTCGATCTCGTCCGATGTAGAGTCCCAATCGCCTTCAGCAGCTCATGCGGCTTGCATGAAGCTTCAATTCTCTCGTCGTACAAGTGATCTTCAAGCACCCTCTGGGATGCTCCCAGAAAGAGGATCCGCGCACCGGGCCATTCTGTCCGAACAAATCTCGCAGCGAAGTCGAGGGCCGCAGGGCCGAGCAGCTCGCTGAGCAATGCAATTCCAAAGAGACGCGGGCTGCACAAAGAAGCAAGCTCCCTGATATCTCGCACTGTAGTGACTCTGTAGGACGCCTCGGTCAACATAAGCGCTCTGTCAGGGAGAAAGGACAGGTCCGGTTCGACAAGAATCAGGCTTGACTCTTCCCTGCTTTCATCTCTTTGAGCTTGCAGTCGAGAGATACCGGTGATGGGTGTATCCGCAGGGTACGGTCGAGAAACGTCAAGCATCAGTCACCTCAGGATTGCTGAGACGATCATGCGTCCCACCAACAGTGAAAGCTGATCTGTATGACACAGTTCTTGGAAAATCACCGGGGCCGAGAGGGGTGATGCACTTGAAGATCAGCCGGAAGGCATCTTTGGTTTGGAACCTCCACGTCCAATGCCACAGCTTTACTAGGATCACTCTCACAAAGAACCCTCATCGTCTGAGGCCGTCGAGCTGGGTAGATTCCTTTGAACCAGCTTGCGGATGACCAGCCATCCACCGGAATACTAGCTGAATCGACTGTGTCGAAAGAGTGATGATCGCTTGTCATGAGAACGCACCCCAGACCCTCAGCATGCTTGAGCTGATCTTGAAAAAGCTGTGCTGTTCGCAACACATTTGTTGTCTGCCGTACATTTAGGCAGAAAGATGAGCCAGACTGCTCAGTAAACGATTTGTCGATGAGTGATCCTTAATGCGAGACGAATCGAGGATCAATGGCAGAGCCGGTTGTTCTTGTCGTTATCTGTGAGACCTCGGAAGAAGCAGAGAGGACGATGGCTGCATTGCATGACGTTGCGATCCACGCGATGACTGTTTCGTTTGTGTCCGAAGACAGTCTGAACCGGTCCGTTCGCGACCACATTTTCGAAGCTCACCATCCCCTCTTTGAGGGCAGAACTAGTGTTGCGCGAACGAACGGTGATCCCGGTCAGCAAATCGAAAACTTCTAATTGTTAACCTGTCACCGGAGAAGAAGTGAACGTCATCGACGAAATTACATTGACATGCGCGAGCTGTGGGAAGACCGAATCAATGCTGGATCAGCCCGCAGTGAAGCGGGACTGTGTTTGTAAAGGCTGCGGTGCGCCGCTTATTGATCAAAGAGCCCCGGGCAACACGACTACAGCGTAGAACTTCAACGCCAATCTATATGCATTTGCTTCACCCTTACCGGAACTCAGTCTGGAAGGCCAACGACCACAACTGGCGGGTATGCGTGGACTCACTCAATAAATGCCTGAATTGCATAGCGCAGCCGAGACTCTACTCATCCGAGCAGACGATCGCGCTCGTCTTTGGGTTGGTCTGCTTGGGCGTGGATGCTTGGGCTGTTTATTGCACCGTGCAGTATTTCAACAGAGGGCGTGTCGAGCTCGGGCCGGGTGATCACACGTTTGGCTTGGCATCTCTGTTCCTGGAGCCCATGCTGGCTATATCCATTCTCTTTCTACTGGGTTTCGCATTCTCATCCAGAGCGCACGGTAAAGAACATGGGTAGCTGAACCGCGCGGTGATGGTTATCGTCGTCTACTTCTTAGGGTGCGCTGAGGTCATCGACGCCTCGAAGGTAAAACAAGGAGATCCAATGTCACAACTTCACGGTACAAGATCCATTGACGAACATCACCCAGGAGGACCCGGAGGTGAACAACTACAGTCTGCTGATGTCCCTTCTCCTGAGAAGTCCAACGTGGACTCCAAGAACCAGTCTGACAAGAGCCCGGTGGACCGCGTGATCGTTCATAGTATCTCAGGTCCTCTAGCAGATGCGGTACCACTTGGGGCGACAGCTGAACGTCAGCCTGAAGGGCCACCTGTGCAGCTCGTTGCCTCGCACGGTCATTAGGAGTTCGCATATGTCTTACCCCGCCTCAACTCAGCAAGACGCAGACACCACTTCCCTTTTTAGAAACCTAATTCTTGAAATTGCTCAATCGCTGGTCGACGACTCGGAACAAGTCAAAGTTGACATAATCAAAGGAGAGCTTGCAACCGTGCTGAGGCTGACTGTCGCGTCAACCGATCTAGGAAAAGTGATCGGGAAGCAAGGGCGAACTGCTCGGTCGATTAGGACTGTCCTAGGGGCGGCAAGCATGAAAGTTCAGCAGCGCTTTGAGCTCGATATCGCATCGCAATCTGAGTAAAACAAGCAGATGACAGCTGTAGCAATCCATTAATAGTTTAACGGTCAAATCTGAGTTCGAGTACGCGCCCACCATCTGGTTCCGCAACAGAAGGAATCGGAGGGCCGCAGCCTATCTTGTCGAAGGCCTCTCTTGCCTGAGCTAGTTAGGCTTTACTCTCAAGTGCTGCATCACGCTGTTCTATTTCAGCGGCTTGCCGCGGTTCAAGACTTCTGAGAAGCTTCAGGACCTGAGTCGGATCGAAAGAATCAACATAGTGATCCGCATCCTGCGTTTGTTGAACCCCTGGTCTGCCCACCAGGACCAGAGGAACGGCGGGTTGCATCTTCTTAAGGGTCTTGCACAGTTCGCTTAGCGGAATGTCGGACACGCCAGCATCGAGGACAATGCCATTCACGGCGGGGAACCGTTCGAGAGTAGCAATGGCTTCAGACCCTGAATACGCCGTGATGACATTGAATTTTGCCGTTTCAATGACGAGCTTACGGGTGGAAATACTTCCGGCGAACTCTTTATCAATCACCAAAAAACACGGTCTGATCATGTTCTTACGATACTCGAAGGTCGGGGGCGGGTTGACAGCCCGTGGATACTTCGTCATTTATATTGTCAGATCGGAAGAGAGATCTGGAAGACGGTCCCACTCTTCCCTGCACTGGTCCGGCTCCGCATCCGAATGGTGCCACCGTGACGAGCAACGATTTTTCTGGTGAGGGCCAACCCTAATCCTGTCCCGAGGTCTTTCTTGGTCGTGAAATAAGGCTCAAAAACCTTGTCTCTAAGAACGTCAGTGATACCGCAGCCGTTATCTGCGACCAGTAGCCGAGCCTTTCCGAACCGCTTCGATAGACGTAATGTCACGATGCCGTCCGGCGATAGAGCATCGAGAGCGTTGACTAAAAGGTTCGAGATGACTTGAAGCAGTTCGCCAGCATGAGCTGTTGCGGAGAGTTCTGGAGGCAGATTGCGCACCAGATGAATCTTCCGATTGTCCATCTTGCGTTGGTGAATGCGGATTGCGGCTTCCGCGACCAGTACGAGGTCAATCGTTCGCGAGGTTGTTGACACCCTTGCAAAGCTCAGGGTTTGTGAGGCAATCCGGTTCAGCGTTCGCATCTGCTCTTCGGCCATATCCGCCCAGGCACGTACCTTGGCTGGATCATCGGCATCCTCACGGGTCAGATAGTTGAAGTGACCAAGTGCTTCCAGCGGGTTTCTGATCTCGTGCATCAACTCGAGCGCCAGGTGGCCGGGCATTGAACGTTCTTCTGACAGACGAAGTGCTTCGGTCGCGACCTCAAGCTTCGCTTGCAACTCTGCGATCACCGGGTCATCCATATTCGTTCTCCAGATGCACTACTGGAGAGAAACGCTTTCTAAGCGTCAAGTCATGCTGCTCCCCTGCCGATGCTTCCCTGCGCAGATGAGATGCAAGTTATCTGTGCAATGTCAGCTACAACACGAAGATCACTTAAGTGCTTTTGATTGGGGCAAGCGTTCGGGGGGCTCTCTCGACCAATTCATTGATCGTGTCGATCATGGCTTGAGGACCGCTTGCAGCACTTACCCGTGCATAGTGACTGGACGAAGCCGAATCATGATGTGTGTCCAGAATGAGAGCCCAGACGTAAGTTCCCACCCGTCGAATGAGCTCAATCGCTCTCTCCCGCTGTTCGAGCGAAAGCGTGTGACAAAGAACGACCAAGGCAAAATTCTTCCCTCGGATCAGTTCCTCTACCTCGCCTAGTGAAGGTGCCAGCGAGGCATTGAACCCAGCCCTTTGAAGGACCCAGGTGCGGCTCTCCAGCAACCCTCGGTCTTCCCCATACACAATGATTTGAGCTGCTTGAGACACGCGCTGCCTTTCAGGGGAATGAGCATCTTTCCCTTAGGAATTTTACAAGCCAAGAATGCCCTCTACGCTTACAACTTCAGGGGGAAAGGGATTCTAAGGGCTTTGATGGCTTCGCCAGCTCACCTCATCCTCGGAAGAGAGCAGGAGATAAGTCAGCCCACTCCTTCGCTGTGACAAGAATGGAGGCCCCATTTGAAAAGAACACGGTCCAGCGGCTCCGGTCTGCTTCTTTTACGTCAACGATCTTGAGAGCTACATCGCTGTCCATGATGTCTCCAGGCTGAAGATCTGCCCGCAAAATGGCTCATGAGCTAGCAGAGCGGAAAGCGCTCTGTGGATTCAATGCCGCTTCCCACCTCTGCCAAAACCGTTCAGTTTCAATGTGGACATCCTTCTCAACGCAGGCCTGTAGTTTGTCCGGAAGAGGTTCCTTTGCTTCGCCTCGCAGGAAACGAAAATTTGCAAACATGATCTTCTTCCTCACGGATCAAAGCCTCCGTCGTGTGCCGACTTGCGATTGTGGCAAGGCAAGCAAGACAAATCGAATCGAGAGATCCGTCCTGTTTTTGCCGATGCAGGTACAACGATGCTTCTTGTTTCATACGACACCCCTTTTCTGCATTCGAGTGACGTTGGAAGATCTGGCTTGCTGCCTCGCCCTTTGCGCCTAGCCGCTGAATGATGCTCCCCTGGAGGATGCCTAAACTAACTCGGTACTAAGCCGCTACGACCAAGCTCAACCCTTGTTGTGTCGGCGACGAGCCTATCCTGGTCACCTTGTCTGCTTGGGGGCCTTTGTTGCCTTGAATGATGTCGAATTCGACTGGATCACCCTCCTTAAGGGTTTTGTAACCGTCGAGTTGAATTGAGCTGTAGTGCACAAACACATCGGGGCCGCCCTCCCGACCGAGGAAACCATAGCCTTTTGCATTGTTGAACCACTTCACTTCGCCCACGTACTGTGCCATGGAGATGTCCAACTTTCACTAGATTTGAGAAGGGTGCGACCGCTCGACGCTATGCGCGTATTTCGTTTCGCTCACTTTGTATATGCTTCCTCTTCGTAATGTTGTGCCGGTTGGGTAACATAGCGCGTAGTATTGCAGCAGCATCAAGCCAAATATCGAAGCGCACTTGCCGTCACTTCGCCTTTGGTGTTCAGAGAGTGGCCACCCCGGCCACTCGGAACGCGAGGGAAGATGGCACAGGCTCCATTCAAGAACGGGTTGCTACACCGGTTCAGCTCAGACATCATTGGAAGACTTGACCTGCAGGCCGTCGATCTGCCGGTAAACTGCGAGATCGAATTTCCAGGCAATCCGATCGAACATCTGTTTTTTCTTGAAGACGGCTGCGCCTCCATGACAACGACCTTTAAGGATGGCGCTCAAGCGGAAGTTGCGCTGGCCGGAACAGAGGCCGTTCTAGGCGCGTCCGCTCTCATGGGGACTAAGCGGAGCCTCAATCGTGTCTATATGCAGATCGCGGGACATGGATACAAAATGCGGACCGCCGTCGCAGCGATGGAGTTCAAGCGCGGCGGCATGTTCCAGGACCTCACTTTGCGCTACCTCCAGGCGCAGTTCATCCAGTCTGCACAAACGGCCGGTTGCAATGCCCACCATTCGGTAGAGCAGCGTCTTGCACGCTGGCTGCTCCTCTGCGCGGATCGGAACGAGGGCCGCACTATTCCTCTTTCGCAGGAGTTTATGGCCGATATGATCGGCGCGAGAAGAACCACCGTCACAATCGTTGCCGGGCATCTGCAGGCTCAAAAGCTGATCCAGTACACCCGTGGCAAGATCCAGCTTCTCGACATCAAGGGTTTAGAAGCCGTGGCGTGTGAGTGCTACGGAGTCGTTCGCGATCACCTGGCTAACCTTACGGAATATGACGCAGGCTTGGGGGATGTAGCGGTCAGACCAGAATCTGGTTCATTGCGGCTCATTCACCTTCCCAGCTAATGTCACCCGTCAGACGGTGAATCCAGGCATACTCATTTAGGCTGGAGAGCGTCCAGACGCTCTTACGCTTCGCCGGGTTGTCCCTGTCATCAGATGAAGCAGGTTCTTTAGCTTGCTTTGCAGCCCTACGTTCGCTGGGCAGTTAACGGAACGAACTTGAGGGTTCAAAAAATGGAAAATATGAAGCTTAAGCACATCTTTGTAGTCGACGATGAGCGGATCATCGCGGAGACCTTGACCGCCATTCTGCAAAAGAGCGGCTTCTCTGCGCGTGCCTTCTATAATCCTCTGGACGCGCTTGCCGCTGCCGCATCTGCGGCTCCAGATCTCCTCATCTCCGACGTAGTGATGCCTCAACTTTCTGGCGTTGAGCTAGCCATCCAGCTCACAAAACTGTGTCCCGATTGCAAGGTACTGCTCTTCTCGGGGCAGGCCCAAACCGCAGACTTGCTCCTCGACGCTAGGCAACTGGGCCATGACTTTAGCTTGCTCTCGAAGCCAATCCATCCAAGTGATCTTTTGAAACAGATCAGATCTCAGGAAGCGCTCTCGCCAAAGAACCTGGCCGTCCAGACCTAGCAGACGTTGGTCGCGATGCTGATCTAATCCTCTCTTGCTAAGATCGGCTCTGCCGCGCTGCGGACAGACAATTAGGAAGCAAATCGCTAATCTAGTCAGCTCAGGCACGCAGATTCACCAATCAAGGAACAGGAATGGCTGTTGACCATAAGGACATAGAAATTCTTTCCGCCGAACCGGCGGGTAAGGGCATCATCATCCATTTCTCGGATGGAACGATCACACTGTTCCAAACGCATTTTCTCTACGAGGTCCGTGGAGATGACGGCAACATCGCCCTTGCAGACATGAGTGAAGATGACCTCATGAAGGGTTTTGACGGCTAAGGAATAACCCCTAATTGTAGAAGCTGGCAGCGTTGCGTTCTGCCTTGCTATAAGGGGACAGCTCTTCAATCTGGAGAATCTCGTTATAGCCTGTGGACCCGTCATCGTAGACAAACGACAGACCAAGGGAATCGAACTTTAAGAAGAACTCCTCCCAGGGGATTAGCCGCATATCGCTATGATCTTTAGCCTGCTCCGCGAGCATAAACCTAATCAGCGCAGGTTCTGAATCGACATCATGGGGTAAGACCTCTGTTGGAATGGCATTGTGGGTCTCAGCCCAGCGGCGGATTTCAGAGTGATCGGTTGTTGGTCCAATGATCGGCATCTGCCCTCCATGCCGTTGATGTCTTTTCGTCCGTTTCGAGTATGCAGAGCGGGTCGGGCTGTGCGCTGCCTGGACTGCTAGGAAGACTGGACTGCCCCCAGGTCGGGCGTCTTAGTCTGACCTGCTTTTGATAGACGATATAGACAAATCGAAAGGTTGCCAGCAACTACGCTCTTGCAATTGAGCAAACCAGATACCGCTGACTCGACGGGCTTATGCTGCTAAGCGGATAAGCCGATAAACCAGTCAGCGTAGGGCGTATTGATCACAATGTGTCGATTCAAATCTGGGGCGCCATCATTCCACCAGACGGGCCCCCGCTCACCCAACTGATGCTTGACTAGATCGACTCTCTGACGCGCTTGTTGCCGACCGGCCGTGTCACCTTTGCGCATCGCTTCTCCCTTGAATCTCCTCGCCTGCATCAGCTCTTTGACCAGGACCGCTTTCGTTGCGGCAGGCAACGACGGGTTCGTACAGCGCCAAAGACGCCCCTTGACGACAAAATACCGACCGTCTGGAGTGGTAGGGTAGGCTGCTTTCACTCCTCTGAGATCTCGGATTTGAACAGGGGGACGAGCGCGGCAGGTGGACCTTGAACCTTGAAATTAAGGTTTGTCTGCTCATGTCCTTTCGGGTGCTGTTCTCGCCACAGCTTCAACAGGAGTGGGGGCATGGCCGACATGACAGCCCTCGTGCGATGGACTTTCGCATGACAGCCTGGGCAAAGCGAAATCATCAGGTTGAGAACAGATCTCCCGGGAACCCGATGGTGGACGATGATGGAGCGTTTGTCCCGGCCCGAAGCGTCACACACTCGGCAACGCTTTCCATCGCGCTCCAGAACAGCCTCACGCAGACCGCCGAAGTGTTCATCATCGTGCCGCTTTAGCGTGTAGCAGGTTGAGCAAAGCCCCATGGCGAGGATCTTCCGATTCCCGCACCGGCAATGCATCAAGCGTTGTGCTGGACTCTTCATTACCGCGCACCCGACGAAGTCCGGACCCTTTTTGCCGTTCCTGGCTTCTTGGCAAGGGCTGCGACTTCCATCGCGGCCCAGCCAACATATCGATAGATCGTTGCGCGATTGACGCCGAACTCACGCGCGAGACTAGCCTTTTCTTCCCCTTCGGCCAGACGGCGGCTCAGCTCTGCCGCTCGCTCGGGGGAGAACTTTCGTTTGCGACCCTTGTACGCCCCGGCCCGCTTTGCGAGGTCAATTCCCTCTCTCTGCCGCTCGCGAATCAAGTCGCGTTCGAACTGAGCCACTGCGCCCATGACACTAAGCATCAGGTTTGCCATTGGTGCATCCTCGCCAGTAAACGTCAGACCTTCCTTCAGGAAGTGAACCGAAATTCCGCGCTCTGTCATCAGATCGACCAACTTTCGCAAGTCTCCCAGGTTGCGGCCGAGGCGATCCATGGAATGACAGAACACTGAGTCCCCTTCCCTCACGAAGTCCAGCATAGCGGTGAGCTGTGGACGTTTCACATCCTTACCAGAGGCTTTGTCCAGGAACGTCTTGTCCAGCTCGATGCCTTCCAGCTGCCGATGCTCGTTCTGATCGAGCGTGCTCACGCGAACATATCCGACCCTTTGCCCCTTCGGGTGCCGAGAGGTTTTAGGTGTCGCTTTAGACTTTATTACTTTAGGCATTGGCTGTATCTTAAAGCAGAATACGTGTGACCTTCAGCGATATGTGGCGGGTTTTCTTCAGCGCTATTTGCCGCCCAACCGATGTCTTGGGAATCGACGATGTGTACACGGGTTTGGAGTCGAAGTTTTCGAAGCTCGCCTCAACGAGTGACTCGGCCTGTACTCGCCAACCAAAATTGGGACATTGGCTAAGATTAGATACACGACGAGTTTCTCCTCATTGAAGGCATGCTGTAGTTAGGGCAAGAATTCACCCTCTCAGATTCACTTGGGTTCTCAGGTGCGCACAGTACCGAAGAATGCCTGAAGGTCAGAGGCAAGTAGCTCCGGTTCCTCAGCTGCCGCGAAGTGGCCGCCCTTTGGCATGGGTGTCCATCGAGTGACGTTATAACCACGTTCTACCCAACTCCGAGGAGGCATCATGATTTCCTTCGGAAAACATGCGATTGCACACGGCGTCGGAACATAGTCGGTCGATGAAAAATGAAGAGGACTTCGGCGTCCCTCGCGATACATATGGAACGAGGAAGATATCGTCTGCGTCATCCAGTACAGTGTGACATTGGCCAGAAGAGCATCCCTCGAAAAGCTGCTGTAAAGATCGCCTCCGCAATCGGACCACTCCCGAAATTTCTCAAGCATCCAGGCCGCCAGACCCGCGGGAGAATCATTCAATGCATAGGCAGGAGTCTGCGGCCTTGTACCCTGCATGTGTGCGTACGCACCGTTCTCGTCATACCATTGGGCGGCCTCGGCCTGGAACTGTCGTTCTGCGGGGGTGATCTCGGTTCCAGGGGCCAGATAAGGTTTGTAGGAGCCCGGAATGTAGTTAAGGTGGACTCCGATCAGATGCTCACTGTGGCGCAAGCCCAAAGCGGTACTGACGCCAGCACCGATGTCCCCGCCCTGCGCGGCGAAGCGGTCATAGCCGAGCGCCCGCATCAGCTCAACCCAAATCTCGGCGACGCGGAATGAGTTCACACCTTCGCTCTGAGGCCGATCGGAGAAGCCGAAGCCAGGCAACGAGGGGATGACTACATCGAACGAGATGTCGGCGGCTAAGCCATGTGCCACCGGATTCGTGAGGAGAGGAACTATCTCCAGCATTTCGAGAAACGACCCTGGCCAGCCGTGGGTCAAAATCAAGGGAATCGCAGCAGGTCCTCTCCCTTTGACGTGCAGGAAATGGATCTTTCCTTGATCTGATTTGAAGCGAAAATGGGGAAATTGGGAAAGCCGATCAATCTGCTTTTGCCAATCAAAGTCTTCGCTCCAATACCGGCAGAGATCTTTGAGAGATTGAAGCTCGAACCCACTGCCCCAATCGGACCCCGGAATCTCGTCGGGCCAGCGCGTTTGTTTGATGCGGGAACGCAAGTCTTCCCAGTGATCGGAAGAAAACGTGGGGGAAAATGGTTCAATCGGAGTCATGCTCTCCTTCTAAACTCGCCAAATACTCTACATCCACCTCTAAGATTAGAGGAAGGCTCGGCAATCACCATCACGCGAGAGACTCTGGATCGGCGCAAATCGCCGAGTCGCTCAGCGACCATAAGGCTGAAATGGCTGCTTCTATCAATATCGAGAGCGAAATTAAGCTTGAGCAGAACGTAGAAGCGTCCGGTAGACCGTCGGTCTAGAGATAGAAAACAGCTCCGCCAGGTCGCTGATCGTGTACTGGCCAGTTCCATGCATGCGCCCCAGCTCCTTCTGCTGTTTGTCTGACAGCTTGGGCTGTTTGCCCCGGAGTTTGCCTTTTGCGCGAGCGATCTTCATACCTTCCCGGGTGCGCAGCCGAATCAGGTCGGACTCAAACTCCGCGAAGGTGGCCAAGATGTTGAAGAACATCTTGCCCATGGGATCGGTTGGGTCATAGCGGCTTTGGCCCAGCGCTAACGTCACGCCACGCGCTGCCAGCTCATCTGCGATAGAGCGCGCATCGGGTACCGAGCGGGCGAGCCGGTCCAGCTTCGGCACGACCAGCGTATCGCCCTTTCGAACTGCGGCCAGCGCCTGATTGAGACCTGGCCTCGCCCGGTTCGTTCCAGTTAGACCGTGATCGACGTAAATTCGTTCCGCAGCTACGCCTAAATCAACAAGTGCTTCCCGCTGGGCGGTGAGGTCCTGCTTGTCTGTAGAGCATCGTGCGTAGCCGATGAGAGTCTTTGGCATGATGTGTAACGTTTGTCGGGCCTTGTGTGAGAATATCACCGTACCAGGTATGTGAGACAAGGATTGCCGGGTTTCTGGCTTCTTGTAGTCAGTCCAGAGCTGTCCGTTGAAGGATCGTCTTACGGACACGGCTTAGATCGTAGTCGAGGGGTGTTGGCCATGCACTCAGGAGACAAATCGCCGGCGTTGGCAGAACTCACCGAGGCACAGCGCGAGCAAGCGATGTCTCGCTTTCGGGTGCTTCGTTCTCACACGGAGAGAGGTGTCCCGCTTCCAAGAGCGGCGCAGGCTGCAGGCGTGGGTTTACGGACTATTGAGCGATGGCTTGCTCAATACCGTGCAGATGGCCTGGCTGGACTTGTTAGACAGACCCGCGAAGATCGCGGGCGACGAAAGATTCCGCCAGAAGCAGTGGAACTGATCGAAGGACTCTTCCTGAAGAAGCCACAGCCCTCCGCTGCTGCGGTCCATCGCCGCGTTCTCGCGCTCTGTAAAGAGCGAGAGTGGCCTTCGCCTTCGTACAGCAGCGTATATGCAATCATCTCGCGGCTCGATCCAGCCCTGACCACGCTGGCTCATGAAGGCCCTGCTCGTTTCCGCGACCAGTTCGAGCTGGTGTACCGCCACCGCGCAAGCCACCCAAACGCGATCTGGCAAGCCGATCACACCCAACTCGACGTGCTCATTCGAGACGCGAGCGGCGAGCCAGTCAGACCCTGGCTGACCACTGTGATCGACGATCACTCTCGCGCTCTGGCCGGCTACCTGGTCTTCGCTGGAGCACCTTCGGCTTTCCAGACTTCGCTTGCTCTCCGTCAGGCGATCTGGCGTAAGGCAGACCCTTCATGGGCTATATGCGGTATTCCGGACGTTCTCTATGTCGATCATGGGAGCGACTTCACGAGCAAACATCTTGAGCAGGTGGCCGTCGACCTGCACTTCGAACTCGTCTATTCCACCATTGCCCGTCCTCAAGGGCGCGGCAAGATCGAGCGTCTATTCGGAACTCTCAACACAGAACTCTTGCCTGAGCTGCCCGGCTACCTGAAGCATGGCAAGCCGACTACAGAACCAAAACTATCTTTGTCTGAACTGGACCGAGCTATCGGCAACTTCATGCTCGGCACCTATAACGCCCGAGTTCATCGCGAGATTGGCATTGCACCGCAAACCTCCTGGTCGGGCAACGGCTGGCTTCCGCGTATGCCGGACAGTCTTGAGGATCTGGATCTGCTGCTGATCTCGGTGGCTAAAGCCCGGACTGTTCACCGCGACGGCATTCACTTCCAAGGAATTCGGTACATGGATCCAACCCTCGCGGCGTACGTGAAAGAGGCCGTTACCATTCGATACGATCCACGAGATGTTGCTGAGATTCGTGTCTTTCACCGGAATCGCTTCCTCTGCCGTGCAGTGAGTCCCGAGCATAGCGGCCAGGCAATCACCTTGAAGGACATCCAGACCGCGCGCTCGGCTCACCGCCGCGCGCTTCGTGGACAGATCAGGGAACGCGTCACTCCCGTGGCAGATTTCCTTTCTCCTCACACTGAAACGACGGGTCCGCCCGCCGCAAAGACCTCAATCCCGCAGCCAAAGAAATCCAAACTACATACCTACCGGGAGGATCTTGAATGAGAACAACCAAGGCACCCCGCCGTGCAGAGGCTTTCATCGTCACCAAAGAACACCGCCGGTTCATGGAATTCGCAAACGTCGTTCGCAAGGAGCGCTATATCGGCCTCTGCTACGGCGCGGCAGGTGTGGGCAAAACGCAGTCCGCTAGACGGTACGCTCACTGGCAAAGCGTTGAGCCGCTTCTCACTCGCTGGGGGCCTCGCGACGAAGCAGACAAGAAGATCTATGCGACGCTCGCCCGGTCACGCGTCCTCTTCTTCACACCGGACGTACGAGCCAACTTCGGCGCGCTTCGACATCAGATAGACGATCTGCTCGGCCGCATCAATGTCTGCATCGACCAGCACACGGGCAAAACGGCTCGCACTCTGCCTTGGGACTACGTGGAGCTGGTCGTCCTCGACGAGGCGGAGCGCCTCAATACCGCCGCTCTGGAATATCTGCGTGACCTTTTCGACCGCAACGATATCGGCCTCATCCTGATCGGCATGCCGGGGATCGAGAAGCGCATGTCCCGCTACCCACAGCTTTACAGCCGAGTCGGCTTCGCCCATCACTACCGTCCGCTGCTTGGCGATGAACTGTCGTTCGTGCTCGCACGGCACTGGCAGAAGCTTGGCCTGCAGCTCGACGGGGCGGACTTCACAGACGCTCAGGCCATTGCGAGTATCGCCAGGATTACGGGAGGCAATTTCAGACTTCTACGCCGACTATTCCTGCAGATCGAGCGGGTTCTCCGGGTCAACGACCTGACCGTAATCACCGACGACGTGGTCAACGCCGCCCGCAGTACACTCGTCATTGGCGTCAGCTAGCCCTGAAGAAAGCCCGCCATGTAGCCCTGAAGATCACACTTTAACCCGCGCCATTAGTCGTATCATAAAGGAGAATTAAACCTTTCCGATACGGGATTTCGAAGGGCGCTGTTACGTATCGTTTAGGTATACCTCAGCAGTACATCTCGATCAATCGTCTGCCAAGGGTGCTTAGAATTAAGCTTCCCACAACTTTCCTTCAGCCTACGCCAAAGGAATGAATTCACCTCTCAATGTCAACAAGTATTTGGGTCATACAACGTTCGAGACAAGCTATTGGAGCCTCTGCGCAGGCGGCCGATTTGACGATGTCGGTGTGTGACTTGAGTCGGCGGCCAAGTTTTTCAGCGGGGGGGGCCGTGCTTTGCTTGTTCTGGCTGGGGTTTGTGCGGAGTCGAAGACTCATAGCCCGTCTCCCGGCGCTAGGCGGCGGTTCCCGCCAGGTGCTTGCGGTGGAGGTAGAGGTTGATGAGGGCGAAGTTGGCGCATAGCCGGTGATGGTTCTTGGCGATGCCTCGGTAGCGTACCTTGTCGAAGCCGAAGACGCGCTTCAGGACACGGAAGACATGTTCTACTTTCGCTCTTACTTTTGATTTCGTCGTATTCTTCTTCTTTGCCGCTTCATCGACATAGTTCTTGAACCTGGTTCGCTTGCAGGTCATGTCCTGGGCCTTGGGCGCGGCCTGCCGGATGGCCTTGGTCTGGCCTTGATAGCCGCCGTCGCCCCACACCTTTCGCTCGTCGCCATGCAGCAAATCCGGCAGCATGTGAACGTCTGAAACGTTGGCCGCAGACGTCGCCACCGAATGCACGTGACCTTCTTTTGCATCAACGCCGATGTGCGCCTTCAGTCCGAAGTACCACTGCTTGCCCTTACGAGTCTGACGCATCGCCGGATCACGCTCTTTCTTCTCGTTCTTGGTCGAAGAAGGCGCATGAATAATGGTCGCATCCACGATCGTGCCGGTCTCGATGCGGATGCCCCTGGCCGCCAGATGCAGGTTCACCGCGTCGAGCATGGCACCGCCAAGGTCATGCTTTTCGAGCAGGTGGCGGAAGCGCAGCACTGTCGTTTCATCCGGTGCCGGAGCCACGCCCAGGTCAACACCAGCGAACCGCCGCAGCGTGAAGGACTCGTAAAACGCCTCTTCGACGCCGGGGTCGGACAAGTTGAACCACTGTTGCATAAAGTACGTCCGAAGCATGATCGCAAGCCCGACAGGACGACGGCCGTTGCCGGCCTTCGGGTAGTGCGGTTCGACCAGAGCCTGTAACTCGGGCCACGGAACAACCACTTCCATTTCATCCAAAAACAGCTCCCGCCGAGACTTCCGCCCATACTTCTCAAAGCTCGACTGGGACGCAAACGTCTGCTGCTTCATCGCCATCCACCCCTAACCATCAGATTAATCCATCAGGCCGCGGACGCAGAACTTGTGAAGAGTTTCCCTATATGCCCTAATGAGGGCAGCAAAGATTCCTCACATAAAGATTGGCACGACGATCCGGCTCGATCCTGAACGTGTAGTTTGGGCACAGAAGAAATCCATTTGAAACGCCGGCGTGCTTCGAGGGGGAACAGATGATGTAGTACGGGCAGAGGCAGCGTCGGGGTTCACTGTAGCTGCACCCGACGAAGGATCAGCATAAGAGCTGAAGTAGCTATGCTTTGCAAGCACTCTTCAACTGCAAGTAATTCAGCCGTTGCTCTGAGTTCGCGGGTGGAAGAAGAGCCAATGCCGCATCAGCTTGTTCATCTATTCGCCTACAGGATTGATACTCCTCCTTGTGCCATTCGCGGAGATCAGCGAGTGCCTGCCAGAGTTGCTCGATTACTGCGCGAGTGGCGACAGCTTGAGCCTCCAACCGCTGTACTTCCTGGCTCAATTCTGATTGGCGTCCGACATCGATCAGATTCGCTCTGTCTTTAGCTGCCGGTTCGCTGTTGACCCACTTGTGATCAGAAATGACCGCCGCCTCACTCGTGCCCCTTGCTAACGTTTCCTTCGTGCGCATTGCCATTACCCATATTCACATTAGGGAAGTTGAGCGCCTGCCCTTTTTGGCACATTCAAGAGATCTGGGAAGACAAAGAGCCCTTGATCCATTTTGATCAGAACCTAGCTCCTTTGGGTTACAGACCTCCCTACGCGAGTTTATTAGCCTATACGTACCCCATCCAGAGTCTTTAGGGGTTAGGCGGTTGCAGGTGGACGAAGTAGTGAAGCAATTGGAACAAGATTTTGCTATAGCGCAACATGGCCGGAAGATGGCTACCGAATTAGTCAGTGAACTCTTATCGCGTTCCCGAAGGTTTAGCACACCTCCAAATGAACGTTTGGCTGGTGAGATTGTTGCTAGCCGGTCGCCCGACCTTCCGGTGAGGCTTAGTTCGGATCGAAAAAATAGGCCCTCCAAAGAGGGCTGTGCGTAATTTAGATCATCTTCTTCTGGAGGATGATTCAATGCATAAAATCACAGCTAATTGTTTATAGATCTTTGGCGTTCGGCGATCTCCGCGTGTGAGCTATCGTGGCTGGTGTACCGCGTTTCACCTCGTATCACATTCTTGGTCAGTGTGGCGGCGGCCGTTCTGGGGAAGTCATTGGGAGAGAAGGTAGAACTGCAAAAGCCCTGCGTATGTTCCTAGATGAAGCGAGTACGCAGATTGGAACCACTATGGGGCTTTTATTGAACAACTGATAGATCAGCCGTTCGCTGAGCTTTTTGCATACTACCGCACAGGTACAACAGAGCAGGTCGTCCCATAGGCGGGGCGTAGGGTACCGCCCACAGTCAGGAGCGTTCCAGCCCAAAGCTCCAATAAGACGTTTCTGTTTCACAATCGAGTGATGACCCTGCGAAAGGGCAGGACGTCAATGAGGACGTCTGGAGTAGCATATGCCCGCTTTCAGCCCTCTGTTTAAGGGAACTAAGTTAGAGAACAAAATGTCCCCACGTATTGGCTGCGAGGATCTATCGTGACGAGTTCTGTCAGTGTAAACAAGAGCACAACTCATCCCCCGGAGCGAGCTACGACGTCGGTCTCTCGACTCCACCTAGACCGCGCTTATTTGGTGATGCACTTGAGCACAATGGTCCTTGGTTTCACCGGGCGATAGGCCACACCTAAGGGGTGGGGCTTTGCGTTTACGCTTGGTTTGAGTCGGAGGCCGCACGTGACTCGATATCAATGGAATAACGATGTTCCCCGATGCCGTTCACCGCTTGGAGAATTGTGCGGAATGCCCGGATAGTCCGTCCTTGCTTGCCGATGGCTTTTCCAAGATCGGTAGCCGCCACGCGGAGGCTGATCTGAGTGCCATTGACATCAGGAACCACCACCAACCTAATTTGGTCGGGGCTATCCACCAAGAAGGGAAGTGTCCCCCTTAAAAGGGACTGCATGTGTAGCGGGAGTTTCTCCCATGCCTCAATAGGAAGCAATGTGCCCTGCGCGGCTTGCGGTTTGCTCTCGGAGCGTCTCAGGTCGGTTACGTCAGATTTCAAGCCGGTGACGCGGTAGGCGTGGCCGTTCTTATCGTAGACGCAACGCCCCATCGACCTCACCCACCGATAGCTTCCATCCCCACGGTTCACACGAACGTCCACGCTGTACTCTTTGCCTGTTGTGATGCAGCCAATGATTGCGTCCGAGAGTGGCGCTATGTCGTCCAGGTGCAACATCCGCTCAAAGAGCTTATTTGAGACTCCGGTCCCTGCCTCGTTAGGGTCGATGCTATAGAGTTTCGCGGTGGTTTCATCCGCGTAAACGATGCCGGTATGGATGTGCCAGTCCCACACCCCCAGGCATCCCGCAGTGAGGGCCATACGGAGGCGCTCGTTCGCTTCGGCGAGGTTCCGCATCGCCACAACTTGCCCGGTCATGTCGTCAAGGGTCCGGTAGATTCCGACGACAGACCCCTCGTCATAGATAGGACTCAGGCTGTAAGTGAAATGAATTTCGTCTGAGGGATTTGCCCTCTTGAAAGTGAAAGGGACACCCTCCCCGGTGAATGACTCTCCGTTGGTAAGCACAGCGCGGAACTGTTGCTCCACATTGGGCCAATGCTCCATCCAAAGCTTTTCTGCCGAGAGACCCAGGAAATCATTGAGGTAATCACCCATCATGCGGACGCTAGCGTCGTTGCAGATGAAGATCAGTTCGGGACCCCAATAGAGAGCAGCGGCGACCGAGGAGTTGAGCGCAAGATTGACGGACGAAACTAAGGCATGGGGCCAACCTTCGATAGGGCCGAGCAGGGTGTCCCGCCAAATGTAATTTCGTACGCGCCCGGCCATTTCGCTGGCTCCGACGATACGCGCACAGGCGCTCAACCCCGAAGCGGAAACATTTTCTGATTTTTTCATGGTATATGGTCCCTCAGGCATTCGACCGCTGGCAATAACATACAGCACACCCGGAGAAAATCAGATATCAGATACTGCAAATGGCCTAGTCGTAAGAACTGGCAGGACAAAGTGCCGCACTTTCTACCCGCCAAACACTTCTCAGCGGTGGATTCAAACCAACCTCTAGCTTGCCGATGCTTCTTTGACAAGGAAGGCTGGCCCCTAACCCCATGGTAGGAGCCTGCGTCACCCGCCCCCGTCGCAACGGGCTCAGCACTTCCCTCTTCTCCGAGATACGGTTTGACGGGCCTTGCTATCAAGTTATCCGATCGGGCGGCTACGTGGAGCAAGTTTCCCTGACGAGCTTCATGAGTTTTTGAAATGGTCAGCCCCACCTTAATATGCCGGCGAGCGATCGAGATCGAGCGGTTAGATAGTATCGGACGCGATTTACGGTGGCTTTATTATTCGATCTTAAGTTTCCCCAATATCGCCGCTGCATCGCTCGGTTCGCTCTCGCGGCACATCCACTTTAGATCCGTCATGATTAGCCTCTGGGCCCGCTAGAAAAATCTTGGCAAGGCAGTGGCTACTTTCATAAAGTACGTGTGACAACATCTTAGCGAGTATTGCTCCTAAATTCTTGTAAATACAACTAAAGTTACAAGATATCCCCAATATTTCTCTTATGTTTGGAGGTTCATTGTTTCAAAAAGAACAGCCAGACGGACTTAGCGCTAGAAATAATCGGTTTGCTGCATAACGCCCTGAAAACTGTAACTCCATGTGTAATTGGCTCTAAGTAACGATGATGTACTGAAGTTTTGTAAGCGACAGGCACCCGACAGATTACATGCGTCATTGTAGGTTTCAAGTTACCGTGACAATTTGGCAATCAGTGTTGAAGTTATCTTCGAGGAGTAAGTCATGTCGAATATCCCTGCCGTAAAGTCACTCCTAGATCTGTCTTGGTCAACCCGCTCTTTTAAAAGGCTTGTTGCTATCTTTAGGTCGGACAAAGCTTTCGCTTCCTTCACGTTGATAAGCATAGGAATGTTCGTTCTTTCAGGCTGCGGCACGGGAGGATACCCTGGCGGAGGGATCGAAAGTCTCTCAGTTTCCACCTCCACGATCGATGCTGGCCAGAGCATTCCAGTAACCGCTCTCGTCTCGGGAAGCTCAAGTGTTACGTGGAGCCTGTCTGGGCCGGTGTGTGTCGATACAGGCTGTGGGAGCATCTCGAATGTGACCGGGAAGACGACGACGTACACTGCGCCTGCAAGCCTCACTTCCCCGCTCAAAGTCGTGCTAACTGGCTCAGTCGCTGGTACAACGAACCACCAGATCGATACGATCACGGTTAACCCGGATCCGATTATCTCTGGAACTCCGCCGGCTGGAGTCGTCGGTTTGACCTACAGCACGACACTTATCGCAGTCCCGGGGACGGCTCCGATGAAATGGAGCATAGTGAGCGGCTCGGTACCGCCCGGATTGACGTTTGATACCACATCCGGCAAGATCGCGGGTACGCCGACAATACCCGGCACATCAAGCATTACGGTTCAACTGACCGATTCAAGTGATATTCCGTTCAGCGTGACAGCAGTAGAAACCATTACGATCACTGCGGCTCCATTACCTCTGGTGGTCCTTGCGGGCAATCCTCCATTAGGAACCGTTGGGCTTGCTTATGGAACGACGATTCATGCGAGCGGTGGGGTCCTCCCATACTCATGGAGTCTTGCCTCGGGCAGTCTGCCTCCTGGTCTGACACTGTCAGCATCAACGGGCGTCATCTCGGGAATTCCGACATTACCAGGAACCTTTGTCTTTACCGCTCAGGTTCAGGATGCGGTCGGCACCAGGGCGACCGGAGTTTTCACCATCACGATAAGCCCAGCGCCGCTCGGCCTCACCACCGGCACGCTGCCGACCGGCACTGTGGGTGTTCCGTACAACGCCACGGTCGCGGTCTCGGGTGGAACTGGGCCCTACAGCTGCTCGCTAACGGGCCCACTCCAGGCAGGTCTCTCAATCAATGCTTGTAATGTCAGCGGCACGCCCACCGTCTCTGGAACTGTCAGCCTTGTTGTCAAGGCAAGTGACTCCAGCAATCCAACTTTGATCACCACAGGAACGGTTGGTCTCACCATCAATCCGGCTCCACTCGTCATTACCACCAGCACTCTGCCGAACGGCACCGTGGGAATCCCCTACAGTGCCACCATCGGAGTATCTGGCGGAACCGCACCCTACACCTGCTCCCTTACGGGACCGTTGCAGGCTGGTCTCTCGATCACCGCTTGCACGGTTAGCGGAACTCCAACCGCAGCCGGAACTGTCAGCCTCAACGTCAAAGCCTATGATTCCAGCAGCCCGATCCTTACCACTAATGGTCCCGTTGGTCTCACCATCAATCCGGCTCCACTCGTCATCACCACCACCACTCTGCCGAACGGCACCGTAGGCATTCCCTACAACGCCACCATCGCAGTCACCGGTGGAACCGCACCTTATCTTTGCACCCTCACCGGGGCATTGCAGGCTGGCCTTTCCATCACAGGCTGCACGGTCAGTGGAACCCCCACGGTCTCTGGAACTGTAAGCCTGAATGTCAAGGCATCCGACTCCAGCAACCCAACCCTCACCACGACAGGCATAGTCGGACTTACCATCAATCCGGCTCCACTCGTCATCACCACCACCACTCTGCCGAACGGCACCGTAGGCATTCCCTACAACGCCACCATCGCAGTCACCGGTGGAACCGCACCCTACACTTGCACCCTCACCGGGCCACTACAGGCAGGCCTCTCCATCACAGGCTGCACGGTCAGCGGAACCCCCACGGTCTCTGGAACCGTAAGCCTGAATGTCAAGGCATCCGACTCCAGCAACCCGACCCTCACCACGACAGGCATAGTCGGACTCACCATCAATCCGGCTCCACTCGTCATCACCACCAGCACTCTGCCGAACGGCACCGTAGGCATTCCCTACAACGCCACCATCGCAGTCACCGGTGGAACCGCACCCTACACTTGCACCCTCACCGGGCCACTACAGGCAGGCCTCTCCATCACAGGCTGCACGGTCAGCGGAACCCCCACGGTCTCTGGAACCGTAAGCCTGAATGTCAAGGCATCCGACTCCAGCAACCCGACCCTCACCACGACAGGCATAGTCGGACTCACCATCAATCCGGCTCCACTCGTCCTCGTCATAGCCTCACCTCCACCGGCAACGGTCGGCGTCCCCTACACGGGCCCGATCAGCGTCACCGGCGGAACCGGCCCCTACACCTGCGTCCTGACTGGCGGGACACTCCCCGCCGGCCTCACCATCAGCAACTGCACCATTAGCGGAACTCCCACGACTCCTGGAACCACTACCGTTACCATCACCGCGACGGACTCCAGCAGCCCCACCATCACCACCACCGGCCCCGTCACCATCGTCGTCAACCCCGCCACCCCCACCCTCACCATCACGTCCCCTCCGGACGCGACGGTCGGCACCCCATACACGGGCCCCATCGGCGTAACCGGTGGAACCGCACCTTATACCTGCACCCTGGTCTCCGGCACCTTGCCTCCCGGCCTCACCATCAACAACTGCACCATCACTGGCACGCCGACAACCCCAGGCAAGACAATCGTCACCATCACCGCGACTGACTCAGGCAACCCGATCGCGACCACCACCGCCCCCATCACCATCAACGTTCTCCCAGTTCCTCCGCTCACCTTCACCGGTTCGCTCCCCAACGCGACTCTTAACGTCCCTTATACCCAGACCCTCGCCGCAGCAGGCGGCATCGCGCCTTACACCTATACGATAACCGCGGGCACACTCCCCCCCGGCATCACAATGAGTTCCACCGGGGTCGTCAGCGGAACACCAACCGTCGTCGGTGCCAGCAGCTTCACCGTCACGGCCACAGACTCGGAGGGCACGCCACAAACAGCCAGCCTTCCCCTTGTCCTGCTGGTCGTATACCCCACCACACCCAATGATCCTGAGTTGAAGGGACCTTACGCCTTCCTCTTTCAGGGTTATGACGATGAGGTAGCCGGCGCTCTCTCCTATCAGACCGCAACCGTCGGCAGCTTTACCGCAGACGGAACTGGAGTCCTCACCTCCGGAGAGCTGGACTCGAATCATCAGAGTTCCAATCCCACCGGCACAACCATCGCAACCAACGAGCTGCTCGGCACCTACACCATCGGTACTGACAACCGTGGCACGCTCGCCATCACCACACTCAACGCAGATGGCACCGTCGCCGGAACCGCAACCTATGCCATCACGCTCAAGGCGCCAGTCGCTCCGTCCACCATATCGGTGCAGGCTGATTTCATTGAGTCTGACAGCAACCAGTTGCAAGGCACCAAGGGCTCAGGCACCCTGCTCGCGCAGGATGCAACCTCTTACACCGCCGGTCTGACAGGGAGCTATGTCTTCGGCCTGTCGGGTGAGACACCTTGTCTGCCAGCCTGCACGATCGGCATCAGTGCAGGGCCGGTGGCGTCCGTAGGAGTCTTCAGCACAGACGGAGCGGGCAATCTCACCGCTGGTACAAGCGACGAAAACATCGCTTCCACCAAGTACCCCAACCAGGCCCTCACCGGAAGCTACACCGCAGCAGACGGCAACGGACGGCTTCAGCTTACGATGCCGACCGCAGGCGCTCCAGCCGGAGTCTATCCATCCGACTACGCGGTCTACGTCGTCAGCGCCAACCGCGCCTTCATCCTCTCTAACGACAAGCACTCCAGCTACGTCCTGCTCGGCGGATCCGCACAAAAGCAGACCCAGACGAGCTTCACCAACCTCTCCATGACCGGGCCGTACATCGGTTATGAAAATTCCCCCACAAACCCCGGACTCATCGGTGTGACGTTGCAGAACGTCCTCAACCTCTCCTCGGCAACCATCTTCCGCGGCGTCGGCGACGGTGCAGGTAACTGCAACACCACGAGCGTCGATACCGGCGGCCTCACTCAGCTTGCCAACGGACTCACTGGTCTAGGTAGCGGCGTTCCCATCCTGAACGCCCTTCTCGGCAGCTACGCATCCACTGGTAACTCTGCCTGCACCGTCGCCGGCAACGGCAGAGTCGTTCTCAACTACCCCGCACCCAGCGGTCTACTGCCGGGCATTCTCGCCCTGCTCGGCCTGCCGGATGTACCTCCGCCTGCTCGCGTTGCGTATCTTGCCAGCCCCAACCAGGGTTACTTCCTGGAGACCGGCTACGCAGGACTCGGCAACCTGGAAGCCCAGACCGGCGCTCCCTTCACCCTCGCCAATACCTTCACCGGCACCTATGTCTACGGATCCGCTCCCGCGAGCACAGTCGCCAGCATCGATAGCGCTGGCTTCATTCAGTCCAACGGAGACGGTACCGCAACCTCAACCCTCGACCTCAACATTGGAGTCGGAACCATCAACGTACTGCAGCTAGGCGTCACCACTCCTTCAACGTACACCGCACCTGATTCCACAACAGGGCGTTTCACTCTCAATGGAACGACCGTCGTCTACGCCATCAACCACAACAGGTACGTTCTGGTGGATGAGAATCCGTTGACGACCTCCCCTTCGGTAACGGTGCTGTACTAGCCGCCTGGCTCTGCTAACCCCGGGCGGCAACGCCCGGAAGGAGAAAGTACGATGCGTTCCACTACTCTGACTCTTGTCCTTGCCATCCTCGGATGCTCTGCCGCCCTCGCGCAGCAGAGCTCCGGCAACCCCGCTCTCATTGTCCCTAAACTTGACGTCTCGCTCGGTTACAACTTCATGCGAGCCAACGCACCCCCCGGCGGCTGCCCCTGCTTCAGCCTGAACGGAGGTTATCTTGCTGCAGGCGTGCATATTGTTGACTGGCTCAGCGTGGAAGGCGAAGCTACAGGAGGTCGTGCCAATGACATCAGCCTCCTCGGGCAGAACCTCAATTTGATCACCGTCGCTGCCGGACCGCGCGTGACGCTCAGCGGACATCGCATCGTCCCTTTCGGTGAAGCCCTCTTCGGTATCGCCCACGGAAGCGACTCTTACTTCCCTACCGGCACCAGCTTCACCACTTCTGCAAGCAGCTTCGCCCTCAGCGCCGGCGGAGGGCTGGACTACAGCATCAACCATCGCTATGCTATCCGTGCTCTCGACGTCCAGTACCTGCGAACAGCCTTTCCCAACGGGAACAGCAATACTCAAAACCACCTCATGATCGGCGCAGGTCTCGTCGTCAAGTTCGGAGGCCATATGCACTGGTCGCCCGCGCCCGTTGCACGAGAAGAGAAAAGACCCAGCGAGATCTCCTTCACCTGCAGCAGCGTCACGCCCACAGTCAAGGAAGGCGACATCATCGAGGTTAGCGGCCATGCCTTCACCAGCCCGGATCAACTCGCGCTTGACTATGCGTGGACCTCGGATTCCGGCGTCATCATCGGCTCCGGTCGCATGATCGCCGTGAAGACCGCGGGGATGGCACCCGGCGACTATCACGTGAAGGGAAAGGCCGCCCTCCTCTCTAGCCCAACAACCTTTGCCGAGTGCGAGGTGCCTTTTCATGTGAGCGCTCGCCCCGTGGCAGTAGCGAATGGGGCCGGGTCATCCTTAACCCCGGCCGAGATCGCCAAGAGCGATGTCATCTTCCATGAGAACGTGCAGGACGCTCTGTTCGACTATGACAGCGCGGAGATCAGGCCGGACGCCAAGGTCGCCATCGAGCATGCCGGTAAATTCCTCACAGAGCACCCGGACATTCAGGTCCTCATTGAAGGGTACGCCGACGATCGCGGCTCCGCGGAATACAATCTCGGCCTCGGCGCACAACGGGCCAGCGCAGCACGCACCGCACTCATGGAGCAAGGCATCCCACCCGAGCGGCTGAAGATCATCAGCTACGGCAAGGAAGCCCAGGTCTGCGTACAGCAGACAGAGCAGTGCTGGCAGCAGAACCGCCGCGCAGCCTTCTCCATGCACCATTGATGTCCTGACTTATAACAGAATCAACCGGTGGTGGTCGCCCTTGACATCAGGTGGCCAACCACCGCTTCACGCTCAATTTTGGGTTCTTGTTGACCTAAAAGGTCACGCTTATCACCTGCGTCATTGGCCTGCCGCTGTTTCACTTTGTATACCGTCTTCACGATATTTTTCAGCCTCATCGTTGAACTAGCTTTGGAACCTAGTTCCTCGAAGAAGGTAAAGGAGGCCACTTGGTCATAGACGCCTCAACGGTAGAAGAGATTTTGGATAAGGACGAGTTGGTTCCCTGCTTCCAACCACTGCGAGAGCTTCGAACAGGACGGCTTACCAGCTTCGAGGTACTAGCTCGCTGGGCGCATCCGACAAGGGGCCTTATTCTTCCATCAAACCTAATCGAAGTCGCTGAACGGGAAGGACTTCTGACGCGCCTCACCAAGCAACTTCTGCACAAAGCCTTTGACACAACAAAGACCCTTTCACCTTCAATTACACTTGCGATCAATGTTTCACCTCAGCAATTACGCGACGTGACGCTTGCCAATCAGATCGCCGAAATCGCACGCCGCTCGGAGTTTTCATTAGATAGGCTGACAATCGAGATCACCGAAGATGCCTTGATTGATAATCAACGACTTGCGAAGACGATTACGCAAGAATTGAAGGGTCTGGGTTGCCAACTCGTTCTTGATGACTTCGGCACTGGCTACTCAAGTTTGCGCCATCTTCATACCCTGCGCTTCGATGGTTTGAAGATTGATCGATGCTTCATCGTAGACGCACTGGAATCGCGCGAGAGCCGCAAGATTGTGGCCGCGATGATTGGTCTCGGTCAAAGCCTAAACATGACCACCGTTGCGGAAGGAATCGAGAGTGAGGAACAAGCGAGTCTACTCCTCTATCTTGGTTGCGATGTAGGACAGGGTTGGCTCTATGGGAAGCCTGCGCCAGCCATATCCATTCCACAAGTCGTAGCGTCAAAACCAACACCTCCCAAGCCGTCATGGGCACTCGCGGCTGATAGTGCGGACCCTAGGAGTCTGGAGATGCTTCCGATGCAGAGAGTCGCCCAGCTCCAGGCCATTTACGATGGCTCTCCCATCGGCCTCTGCTTTCTTAGTCGGGACCTTCGATACGTGAGCGTTAATCGACAGTTTGCTGTAATGAACGGTACAACTGCGTGCGCGCTGATCGGACTTACCGTAGCCTCGGTATACCCTGAATGGTATCCGCTGTATGAGCCTTACCTAAAGCGTGCTTTGGCAGGTGAAGTTTTGAGTAAAATTACAGTCACTCGGCCGGCGCGCAATACGAACGAGATCGCCCAGGATATTGAAATCTCATACGCTCCGGCAAGGGATGAAGGCGGGGAAGTTATTGGCATTTGTATGGCCGCACTGGACATCACTGACAGGCAGCGCTCACAGGTTGCTCTACAAGAGAGTGAGGAGCGCTTCAGGATGATTGTCGACCTAAATCCTCAGGCCCCATTTATCATGGATCCCGACGGCTGCATCACTGACTTTGGGGTTGCCTTTGAAGAACTCACCGGCTTCTCGCGGGAAGAGATTATGGGAAGAGGTTTTCTGGAAGTCGTCCACCCGGATGATGTGGCTAGAGTGTCACTTGTGATTGCAGAGACCATTTCGTGTGGTGCGGCTATGGATGTTGAATGGAGAGCTCAAAGGCATAACGGCTATCACCTCTGGTTGCGATCTAGAGCAACACCCGTTTTTTCGCTGGCTGGCAAATTAATACACTACTGCGGTTCCACTGAAAACATAAATCATCTGAAACTGTTAGGTGCTGCTCTCAAGGCCGCTGAAACAATTTTGGAGTCGGTTACGGCTCCTCATATCAAATAGAAGCCTGGCTTCCAGATGTTTACGCTGGAGAAGCAAGCGTTTAGCCTGCGTAGGGTCTACCTCTTCGGCAGCGAGTAAAACGGGTCATTGTTGAAGTTCTTCGTGTGCATGAAGACGAAGATGTTTTCGGCGGCGACCTTGTATCGGCGCATCTTCTCTACTGCTCGTTTGGCGTAGCTTGCGATGGCCTCGCGCAGCTCGCTCCATGTTGTGACCGGAGCCCCGAAGCTGCGAGTGACGGCAATTCCCTTCCTCGTCGGTTCCATCAGCTCCAGCGGGAGGCAGGAGATCCCGCGCAGCTCGTAGACTGTACGACCATCCGTCACAGTCATCAGCGCCCGCGTATTATCTGGATCGAGTGCAGCAAGATCGGCGGCCGTCTGGACTCCAATCTTTGCGAGCTTCGCCGCCGACGCCGCGCCGATCCCCCAGACTTCATCGACCGGCACGGTGGAAAGCAGCTCTGCCCGCATTTGGCTGGAACGAAGATCGCAGACGCCGCGATACTGCGGACGCTTCTTTGCAATGAAATTGGCGACCTTGGCGAGCGTCTTGGTCGGGGCGATGCCTACGCACGTTGGGATACCTACCCAGCGACGAACGCGCTCGCGCAGCTCTCGCGCAAGAGGTTCCACTTCCCTTTCGTAGAACTCGCCCAGGTTCAAGAAGCTCTCATCAATCGAGTACGATTCGATACTCGGAACCATCGAGAGTAGCGTATCCGTAACTCTTCCGGACAGGCTTCCGTTTATGTGGAATGGAAGTGCGAGGAGATCTTTGCCTAGCTTCTGTCAGGTCAAAGCGTCGTCGGGACCGTGGTAATGTGGAATCCCGAAGGGATTTCCAAGGCGTGTGGGAAGGGTGGAAAGCGGCTTTTGCTTTCCAAGCTTTCCATACGCCGTCATTTCCATGGTCAGTTTTGGGATTTCTGTGATTATCGGATTAGAAAAGCTTGCACCGTTGGCCCCGGCTCCCCTCAACGAGTGACTCAGCCTGTTCTGGCAAACTGAGCCTCTCTAGGATCGGCCGTCATTCTATACAAGCCGACTTGTCTGTACCCCATCATAGCTACAGGAAGTGAGGTCGTTTAAGAAGGAAGCCGCCATCCAGAAGTCGAGACACTTCATAATGCAATATATGAGCTTGAGTCGATTTTTCTCGATCTTTTGGATGACGCTGCTTGCTATACCGGCTTTCGGACAAGAAAAGCCGCAGATCATGATTCTGGGGACAACGCACTTCAACAACCCAAACCACGACATTAGCAATATGGTAATAGATGACGTTCTTACCCCTGAGCGGCAGCAACAGATTCGATTGCTAGTCGGAGCAATTGCTCGATTCAAGCCAACACGAATCGCTATTGAACTGCCGCCGTCAGAACAATCGGCACTCGACCAACGTTATGCCGACTACCGCGCTGGTCGTTATTCTTTAACGTCCAATGAACGCGACCAACTAGGACTGCGACTTGCCGCGATGCTGCAACTCCCACGACTAGACGCGGTGGACTACAAGGAAGGCCCTCCTGGGCCCGACGAAGCCTATGATTTTTCCGCCTATGCTGCCGCTCATGGCCAGCAGAAGCAATTTGACGGGTTTCTTGCAGCCGGAAAGCAATATGCAGCCGATGAGACTACGTACCTGCACACCCACACAATGCTCGAATGGTTTCGTCACGCGAATACGCCCCAGTATCGCCTGCTAAACAACAAGTTTTACTTTGACATGCTGCGGTTCGGCGACAATAAGATCAATCCTGGAGCAAATTGGGTTGGCGGATGGCACGCCCGTAATCTGATCATCTTGGAGAATGTGTGGAGGCTCTCAAAACCAAACGATCGCATACTCGTGATCTTCGGTGCGGGTCACACGTTCTTACTTAATCAATTCTCAAGTGACTCGGGGGAGTTCAACGTTATCGATACAGAGAGGTATCTTGCTCCCTAGTGGGAGATACAGCCAAATGCTCCTCTCGGCAACATTGACTCTCGACGAGTGGTGAATCGCCAATGCGTTCATCTAGCGTGGTCGGTTTCGAAACGCGCATTGGCCGCTTCCCGCCAGGCTCAGAATGCAGGGCGAATCGCTTCTGAGAATTTGGCCTTCTGGGGACGAGTCGGATAAGAATTTACTGAAGTGGCAATGGGGCGCGGACACCCTGCTTTCAGTCGCTTCACAGCAGCAACAGTATTTGGCCCCAGCTCAAGCCAAATTGACTATTCGGGATATTCACATAATCCAATGAGTGAGCCACGCCGCAACCATCGTTGTTGGAGAGCACGATGACCGGAACGCCTTCGAGATCGGGCCGGAACACACGCTCGCACGAGACGTAGAAGTTGTTGCAATCGATCCTGGATCGGTAATTATTCTCCAAATCGCTGATCTCGCATGTACTCATTCAGCTCGCGCCAGAGAAACTTGCCGATCCGCACGCAAAGCCACATGCTACAGAAGCCGGCGACGACCAAGAGGACTACTCGATGGGTTGGCATGGCTTTCAGGATATCCGTATACGCTGAATGCTTGTTCTCTCAATTATTTGGGATAGCAAAGAGGCCATGGTTGACTTCCTTGAAGCACCTTGGTGGCCTAATTGCGCGGTTCGATACGTTAGTTCTCCAGCAACAACGTTTCGCCGAGGGCCTCGATCTCGGCCAAGTCCCGTCCAACGATCCCTTGAAGGTCGCCATAGATGCCCGCCGTGGAGTCGAGCAGTGTATGCAACTGTGCCTCTCGCTTGGACCACCGCTTCATCGTGGCCTTCTTCTCGTCCGCTAAATCCTTTTGCATCTCGGACCAGCGTTCCGCTATGGCCTCTATCCGCCCCCGGAACTGTGGGCCGGTAAGGTAGGCGTAGACCAGTTCACTCTTTGTCTGCTGTCCCTCGGCGCTGCGCTTTTGGCCCGCGAGTTGCAGCAGCGATGCTCGTAACGCCGTCGCAACCGGGAGCGTGCATCCCAGCGATGACACCCACACTCCATCGACCTCGTTGAAGTGCGTGACATCCGGAGGCATCGCTTGCGACACGATCACGGCGATGTCAGCCCGGGCCGAACGCTGGTCGCCCTTGAGTTTTGCAAGCCATGCCGCTTGCCAGATCTTCGTGCGTTTGAACTCCCACAGGATGCGCCCGCACTCCCGGCCCGAGCTATCACGGACGACATGTAGGGTGTCTCCGCCGAACTCACCCTTTGGCACTGGCTGCAATTCATCAAACGGAAATTGCCTTCGAAGCTGATCTTCCAGCAGGAGCTCCAGCGTCTCACCCTGAGACTGCTGTGAGCCCTGTTGCGCCTTTCTGCTCGCCTCTTCCAGCTTCGTTGCCAGGTCCTTGATCTGCCTTTCTTTTTCGCTGAGCTGGAGGGTAAGCCGCTCACTGGCTTCGTTCGCTGCGGCTGCACGCACCTGGTCGAGCCGGCCACTAACCTCCTGTTCGATGCGCAAGGGCAGCTCCCGTTCTTTGTCCTGGAATTCCCGCTCCCGGCGTCTCAGTTCCACTTCAGCATTTTGTGCAGTCATCAGCTTGGCCGTAAGTCGTTCGATGTACTCACCCTGTTCCTTGCGGTCCCGATCCCGCTCCGCAAGCTCGCCAGCAAATCTCTGGGCTGCCCGGCTCGCCTCTGCTTCGGCGATTGCCTTTCTTTCTACAATCAATCTCTCCGCAAGCTCTTTTGTGACGGCCGCTTCGGTCTGACGGGCGACTTCAGCTGTCAACTGTTCCCGTTGAGTAGTGATCTCTGCACGGGCTTCCTCATAGCGGCGCTTGATGTCCGCCTCTCGTTTGGCGAGCTGTTGCTCAACTTCATGGGTTGCTTGTTGCTTGCGGTCGAGCTCTTGCTGCTGCTTTGCGACAGCATCATTCTGTGAACGGAGCTTTGCCTCATACTCTGCACGAGTTGCCTCGATCAGCGGAGCGGCCAGAGCCTCTGTAAGAGGAACCGGCGTACCGCACTTAGGACAGGCGACCGTTGGCTGAAGCGCAGACTCAGAGCTAAGTATGGACATGGGGCTTGTTCTCCAACTTTGAGTATAGGCGAATAAAATACGAAGCCCAGGTGCCGCGTGGTGCATCGCTGTCCGGACCTGCCCGAATGCGGAAAGATGCTCGGTTCTATTACAAACCTGTGTCCAGGTCTTGGGAGTGCTAAAAATCGCCCATTTTTCTTAGACGTTCAAGGATGATCGGGATTCGGCGTTGGCTGATCGAATCGCCAGGAACATATCCCGGCAGCGCCTCTATAAACCGCTCGTTTCCTAAGAGCTTACCGGTTGCTTCCGCCAAATATTTGCGGAGATCGGCTGGCGCTTCGGCAAGCTCGTCGAGCAGCTGTTCTCTTCCCTCGATGACGGCAATGAAGTCTTCCAGGTCGTGGCTCATGTAGTAATCGTTCTCGCCACGATCATAGAAAGCCTCCATTTTGGTTCCTAGAAAGAAGGGGGCTGTAATCAGCCGAATCACCTTGCCGCTGAGCAAGGACGCCGGCGTCGCTGTCTGGATCGCCCCTTCGTACCAACGGTTGGAAAACCCGAGTGCGCCTTTTTGGGTCGACATGACATCGAGCATCAGGTCGCCATGGAGAAAACGACAAAGCGGAGCTCCCGGACGTGTGTCGTTCTCGAAGCCAATATCTCGCATTCGATCACAGAAGGCTGAGTAACCGGCGTAGTCGGCCGCAACGATCACGTCTACATCGTACGTAGATCGAATCGGAGCGGAGCCCTGATCGGTCACAATGAGATCGAGCGTCGATCCTCCCACGAAGACGACCTCAGGCAGCAGATGCTTCAACTTCGCAGCCGCTTCCTCCAGCAGGGGCAGATTACTAGCCATTTACCAGTAACCTCTTGCTCAACATCTCCAGGGCAATCTTTCGCTCGCGGATTCGTCCATCACGCAGCGCATCGACAAGGCTAAGGAGTTCGTAAAACGCGGGGTCGGATAGGGCCGCCTCCGCAGCGTGTTTGTAGAGAGGCTCAAAGGAATAGCCGCGCACCTTCCCCAAAACATAAGGCCACACAGGCACTTCCGTTCCGCCATCGTGAATGACGCTCCGCAAGGGCTCGGCTGCAAACGAAGTGGCCACACCCCTCGTCATTTCCCCCCGTACCGCCGGATACACGTACCTTACGCCATGTCCCAAGAACTCCAGGAGTGCTGAGCGGTTTACCTTCTTTGGCCCATCGTCGTGTTGCAGCAGCCCAGACAGTCGGGCTCTTTTTACGGCCCCATGCACCTCGGAACTGGCAACATGAAGGTCGGAAGCAAGCTTCTGAAATGACGACTCTGCAGCTCCTGGGAGCGTCAGTTTCAGCAACACTGCAATGTCGAAAGGGCGAAGCATGAAATCATCCTACGTGTTCTCTATTCTTGAATCAAGAACAGAGAACGCAGGATGTCAAAGCGGGCAATCCACTGCCTTCGCTCACATCAATGCAGCTAGTGTGTGCGAGGCTGTCGCAGGTTCATTCTGGCGAGAGCCACGTCGAGCGTGTTGCAATGAAATACGAGACCATCCCTCATTAATCTGCCAGGCATCGCCCTCACACTTCCAAGGATCGTCTCATCGGCCAGTTGTCCCAGCAGCAACCGGAAGGGCCACGCTGGTAGGCGGATGCGCACCTTGGAATCAACGGCTTTTCCAATCAATCGGTTGAAAGCCTTGCTCGTCACTTGTTGGGGAGCAACAACATTGCCGGAGCCGGCATGGCCGGTCAGCAGGTAGGACTCGCCGGGCTCGCACGCGGCTTCTATCCTTCGCAGCGCCTCAGCCTGATCGGCTGTGAGGTCGGGGTCTATCGAGCTCTCAATGACCCCGGCAAGTGAAGCTGCATCCTCTGCCGTGGGTGCGGCGACTTTGGGCTCCCTCTTCGCCGGAGGTGGACTGAAGAACGTTCCCTGTGACTCAAGCTCCTGCTTCGCCGTCGCCGACATCTTGCGCCAGCGCCGCGCCGCACTACCCTTTGCCTTTGAGTCCGTATCGATCACTCTCTCTTAAGGGTAAATGACAGAACAGGCAGCTTCAGCTCTACTCCCCCCCGCATAGTCACCCTTTCCTGGAGCATTCTTCTGAAGGCAGGACGCCGGCCTTTGACATTTTTCACCGTAGTACCTGGTACGCCGATTGCTCAGGCAACAACTTCCCTCAATTTTGCGCCTTCCAAGGGAATGGCCTGCAACACCCCCCGTGGGGCAAATCTCCGAACTTGGAGGAGTAGCCAACGGCCAGAATGATTTGCCCGAATATCTGCTGCACAGACGGGCAGACTCAACTTAGCTTACGGCGGTTGTCACGCCTCTTCAGAATGGATCTTGCTCCGCAGTGATTGAGATATGTCCTCAACCTGGTGTCATGCTCTCCGCTGTCGCATTGCGAATCGACGGCAGTGGTCTAGATATGCTGCTTCGTGAAGAGCGGCAAGATCTAGGACCCCACTCCAAAGCCATCTAGGAGCCTCCAAGCCTTTCCCGTGTCGCGACTTCAGCTCGTGGCTCCATGCATACCTCTCCTCGCGACTAAGCTGTCTTCCGTGCGCCCGACCTACAACACCGGCCATGAGGCGGGCAATTGCAATCGCTTCTGATTGCTCCAGGCCAACCAGCTCAAATTTGAGGTCTTGCGGACGGAGTTCCCTAACGACCACGGGACGGCGACAGATGGTTGCGGCCAGCATCCGTTCTCCAAGGAAGGGTGACAACGCACAGGCTCCGGCCACGACACGGTCCGCGTAGCCTTTGGGCATCTTGGCTCCCTTCGCAGAAGGAGCCGCTGTCAAAGTCGCTTCTTTGATATCGAGCAAGCGGTATTCAGGATGTTTCTTCGATCCGACACCCATGAGAACCGCGAATCTGAGGTTTCCCAACGAACTGCAACCTTTCATCCAGTACGCAGCGTCTAGGAGTTCAACACGCTTAGGTTCTTTGCCGCCAATTGTCTGCAAAAGCTGCCTGAAGCCATCACCCTCCACAAGCGAATTCAGTTCCGAGCGCTCCTCCTCAGTCACGGTCCAGAACTTCTTTCCCAGCGGGATGTTCGGCTTAACGTCCTCGATCCGCTCTTGAGCCAAGTGCCGCCATTGACGATTCTTTGCTGCGACCAACACACTTCGGATGGGTTGGACCTCCTTCAGATCGACGCGCTCGGTTCGTCCCGCCAAGCCGATGAGGTACCCTCCGATCATCTCTTCGAGCATAAGAGCGGTCGTCACACCAGGTAAATCTGAACTTCGCGCAGCCATTGCCAGAGAAAGTCCAAGCCGCAGAAGATCGTGGGCTGGATTCCCGATCACGGTTTGATCCAGGTCACGAATCTGAATGTCGATATTTCCTTCAAGGTCAGAGACTGGTCCGAGGTTCCCCGTGTGACAATCCCCGCAAATCCACACAGACGGACCCTGAGGGAGCGCTGCCTGTACGGACTTGCTCGCCAACCAGTCGTAGAACCGGGCGGTATTGCCCCGGACGTAAGCGTGCGCAGACTCAGCCATCTTTTGGTGCTGTCTCTGTGCGAGGGTCGGCTTGCGTTTGTCTGGCCTTACGTTAGAAAACATTTTTCTCTCATTCCTTGTTCGTGGACGTGCCTCTTGGGGTGCTCGGGTTAAGGAACAGACGTGACATCATGTGCGGGATCGATTGGTGCAGTCTCTTCCGGTTTCAAATAGAAAGTCGCGCATTCGTCTGATAAGACACCACCCTTCACTTCCAGATCATCGCGGAACGCTTGATCGATGAAGTCAGCGGTATCGAAGTGTCGAGACTCAAAGTAAACAGAGTTCACGTCGTTTCGCGAGGCTCCATAGACGATACGGCTTACTCCTGCCCAAAGGCAGGCCATCGTGCACATGCCACAAGGTTGCAGAGTGCAATAGACTGTAACCCCCTTGAGACTGATGGACCTCCGCTCCTTGCAAAGCCGCCTAATCCCCACCATCTCAGCGTGGGCAGTCGGATCAAACTGGAGATCGCCTTCGTTGAAGCTAGAGCAGACGATGGCTCCGTTCTCGACCAAGACACAACCTACCTGTGCTCCTCCAGGTGTCTCCTGCCCTATCCTCGCCTGCTCTAAAGCCGCAGCCATGAATGTTAGGTCTTTCGCGTCTTTCAAGGTATTCTCCCGCCCGGCTAATAGCGCCCGATCTGAGCGTTTTGTGACTTATGAACGAAGAGAAGTAGCGACCGATTGGTGACTCTGTATGTGTCACCCGACTTCCGTATCTGGCTTCAGGACGGCATCCGCCTGCGTTTATCCGGCAAGAGGGAGCCCTCTACAAGGGCGGTCCCATTTGGGCGATGAAGCAACTGAGTCCGCTGGTGGGCTAACCGTTCAAAAGGTCAAAGGCCCGCCAAGGCGGGGCCTTTGTACGATCTGAGGGCTTATACCATTGCAGACTCGGCCGCGAGATCGGGTGCCGCTTTCGCTTCATCTTCCTTGCTCTTCTTGGCGGAATACTTCTCTTTGCCGGATTTCGGCTCCTTGGGGCTTTCTGGTTCCTTTGCACTAAGCTTCATAATCGGAGCGCCAGCGGCCGTGATCTTCTTGGCTGCGGCGAGCTCTTCTTTCAGGTTGGAGTTCAAAAGCTTGACGATCTTCGGCAAGCCAAGGGCTGTCGCCATCGAGATGCAAGTCTCATAGCCCGCAATCTCGTAGTGCTCGGTGCGAAGCGCGGCCCCGATCAGACCAGCTTCGAACGACGAGCCCTCTTCATCCTTCTCGAGAGCGTCCTTGCCTTCTTCAATCACTCCTTCCATTCCGTTACAGTGCTGGCCGGTCGGCTTCTCGCCAAGCTCGGCAAACACCTTTTTCAAACGCTCGACCTGACCTTTTGTTTCGGCAAGATGTGCGGTAAAGATGGACTTCAGTTTTGGATTCTTCGAACCCTTCGCTAGCTTAGGGAGAGCCTTCACCAATTGGTTTTCAGCGCTGTACATGTCGCGCAATTCGTCTATTAGAACTGTCTTCAGTGCCATTGTGTCGTCTCCATGAGGTATTAAGAAGCCATCTCATCAGATGCCGAATTTCAAATGCTGTCTACTTTCGTGCTTCAGTCTTTATCGAACGGGATAGCGAGGATCTCTTTGACGATTCCGAAGAGATGGTCGATACCCTAACTTAGCTGACGCCCAAAAGTCTTTGAGTCGTCCCTTGGCGTTCCTTGCGCGACAAGGAACGCCAAGTTGGTTGTCCTTTGGAGCGGTTTGTTTATCTCATGCGCCAGTTCGTGGGCAATCTGGGCCGCCGCCACGTTGCGTTCATGAGCGATGAGCCGGGCTTGCATCTTTTGCTGCTCGTAGCCTTGGCGGCGAAGTCGGCGAGCATGGTCATCCACCGTGCGTCGTCGTCATCGAACGCCTCCGCCCGATCATGGGGCATCACAAGATAGTTCCACGGGTGGCCAGTGTCCCGAGCTCACCGCAACACGTTATAGGCCGATTGCTTCGGCCAGAGTCGCCCACGGTTTTGACGCTTCCACGGGAACGGATTCGCACAATCTACGCGCGGACACACAATGCACCCCGGATGGTCGGCTGACAGCCGGAACTGGTTGATCAGGATCTCCTCACCACATTGGGGGCAAGTCCAACTCGCTTTGAGGCGGTTCTTACGACTCAACTTCATCATGGATCTTCCTCCCGTAGAGATTGCTCGATGGCTTCCCAGACCAGCCTTACAAACTCGACACTATCCTTGAGTTGTTCCCGGATCGGTATGGTGTTGGCACTCAGGTAAGGCGAGTTGCGGAGCCGGTGCGCAGCGATCCGGCAGGCATTCTCCAGCCACCAATCCTTGGGTGGCTCGCGTTCAGGCGGCGATGTCATATGCTCGCTCATCAATGCCAGTCATGCGACTGCATGGGAGCCGCCGTCACGTCCAGTTGCTCGATATGTCTTGCCCTGATGTGGATGACCTTATCGACATTCTGGAGAGCACCTTCGATCAGCAGGAACTTGGCGTAGGTGACGAGTGATCGGTTCCTTTCGTAGAGATCGGGATCAATGATTGCGTTCGAGATCCCAGTCTCGTCTTCGATCGAAAGGAAGATGAACCCATGAGCCGTGCCTGGCCGCTGCCGGGCAATGACACAGCCTGCAATTCTGGCTTTGACCCCATGCCGAAGCAGCGAGAGATCTCTGGCCGGAATGATCTCCATGGCCCGCAACTGAGGCCGGCAGTGGGCCATCGGGTGCCGTCCGACCGTGACGCCTGTCGAGGCGTAGTCCGCAACCATCCTCTCGTGTGGCTCCATGGCCCGGAGTGGCGAGTCAGCATCCTCATCCCGGTCCAATTCTTCGAGAAGCGGCCCAGCCTTACGACCGGCCCGTTCCACCTGCCAAAGCGCCTCTCTCCGGTGAAGGCCCTCGCCGATCGAGTTTAAGGCACCCACTTCAGCGAGGGTCGTCAGATCAGTGCGGGTTAGCGAGGGAACACGCCGGGCAAGCTCCTCAATCGAGGCGAACGGCCGCATCTCTCGCGCAGCCTCAAGTTCTACCGCACTTCCCTCTCGCATCCCGCGCACGTACCGAAAGCCCAACCGCAGCGAGAGCTTGCCGTTGTCTTCTTTCTCGAGCGTGCAGGACCAGCTGGACCGGAGGACATCGACAGGTTTGATCCGGAGCCCATGCCGCTGGGCATCCTTGACCAGCACCGCCGCCGAGTAGAAGCCCATCGGCTGGTTGTTCAGGATGGCCGCGGTGAAGGCACCGAGGTAGTGAAACTTGAGCCAGGCGCTGGCATAGGCGATCAGGGCAAAGCTGGCGGCATGTGATTCCGGGAAGCCGTACAGGGCAAAGGAGCTAATCGACTGAACGATCTCCTCCTGGGCTGCAGGGCCAACGCCGTTGGCGTCCATTCCAGCTCTTAGCTTCAATTCCAGGGCCTTCATCTTGTCGGCAGAACGACGGCTTCCGAGCGCGCGGCGAAGCTCCTCCGCCTCTCCGCCCGTGAAGTTTGCGATGGTCATGGCGATACGGAGGAGCTGTTCCTGGAAGAGGGGCACTCCCAGGGTCCTGTGAAGGACAGGCTCCAGCAGTGGATGTGGGTAGCGAATCTCTTGCCTTCCCTGCCGTCGCTCCATGTAGGGATTCATCATTTTGCCGACGATGGGTCCGGGACGGATGATGGCGACCTGGACGACGAGATCATAGAACTTGTCAGGGTTGTTGCGCGGCAAGGAGGCCATCTGAGCCCTGGACTCCACCTGGAAGAGGCCGACCGTGTCCGCTCTTCGGAGCGACTCGTAGACCTTAGGATCGTCATGCGGGATCTGCGCGATGTCGACTTTCTTACCGTAGTACCGGGGGATCAGCTCCACACAATCCTTGAGGACCGCCATCATGCCGAGGCCAAGCAGATCGACCTTGATCAGCCCCATGTCACTGACATCTTCCTTGTCCCACTGGATGACGTTCCGCCCGACCATGCTGGCGGGCTCAATCGGTACGACGGAGGCGAGTTGCCCCTGGGCGATGATCATGCCGCCTGAGTGCTGACCGAGGTGGCGCGGCAGGTCGAGCATCCGGATCGAGAGCTCAAGATACTTCGCGATCCGGGGATGATGGAGGTCGAACCCGGCATTCTGGAACTGCTCCTCCATCGTGTCGGTCGGGCCCTTCCACTCCCAGGAGCCGACCAGCTGCGTAAGCCGTTTCGTGGTCTCGACATCGAAGCCGAGCGCCTTGCCCGTCTCGCCGGCGGCAGACTTGCCCCGATAGGTGATGACGTTCGCGCACATGGCTGCGCCAAGCTGGCCATAGCGCTGATAGACATACTGGATTGCCCGCTCCCGGTCGTCCCCCGATGGCAGATCAAGGTCAATGTCCGGCCATTCGCCGCGGACTTCTGAAAGGAACCGTTCGAACAAGAGGTCCATGCCCACTGGATCGACGGCGGTGATTCCGAGCGAGTAGCAGACAGCCGAGTTCGCCGCCGAGCCTCTCCCTTGCACCAGCATCCCGTTCTTTCGGCAAAACTCGACGATGTCCCAGACAATCAGGAAGTACCCGGCAAGGCCAAGCTTTGCAATGAGAGCGAGTTCCCGTTCAACCTGCCTTTCTGCTTTCTTCCGTAGCTTTACACTCGTCTTGCAGCCGTAACGGTTGGCAACACCTTCCATCGTGCGCTTGTGCAGGAAGGTGTCCATCGTCTCGTCCTCCGGGATGGGATAGAGCGGGAACTGGTACCCCATGTCCTTCATGACGAATTGCAGACGGGACGAAAGTTCTACTGTTTCAGCGACTGCGTATGGCAGATCGCGGAACAGAGTCAACATCTCCGTCGCTCCGATCATCTGGCGATTCGTGTTGCGTTGAAGCAACAGCCCAGCCTCGTCCAGGGTGCAACCGTGTCGGATCGCGGTCATGAGATCCAGGACCTCACGCTCGAATGCCGTGGCCATGTTCGGCCCGTTCGTCGCAAGCAGCGGAAGGTGGAGTTCGCGGGCGAGCGTGATCGCTGCCTGATTGCGGGCCTCCTGCTCACGGATGCGGTGCCGCTGCAGCTCGACATAGACGTTTTCCTGCCCGAAGGTCCGGACCAGAGACTGGAGTGCCTTGCGCCCTTCGTCCAGACCGCCGCGTGCGAGTGCAGCCGCAAGCGGCCCCTCGTCTCCGCCGGTGAGACAGACCAGACCCTCTGCCCGCTCTTCGATCATGCGGTACGGAGCGATGCCTTCCCCTTTGGACTTCTGCTGGAGCTTGTAGCCGGTGATCAGCTGCGACAGATTCCTGTAACCTGTCTGCGACTCACAGAGAAGCGAGAGTCTCACCGGCCGTTCCGGGATCGTGTGAGGCTGCCAGTCTTCAGGTAGCACCTGATTTCCAAACTCCGCGGTCGAGATTTCGGCTCCGATATGAGACCGAAGGCCTAGCTTCTTTGCGGTCATGTACAGGCGAGGCGCTCCGTAGAGTCCATCCCGATCCAGGATTCCAAGCGCAGGCATGCCCAGGCTTGCCGCCTGCTCCGCCATCGCCTCCGGCATGGAAGCTCCTTCAAGGAAGGAGAATGCTGAACGGCCGTGAAGTTCTACATAACCCTCAGTCATACTGACCTGCCACGTACCAGGTCCCCGCTTCAGGTTCATGCCGAAGGCGAAGTGCTTGCAACGGCTGTGAGACGACTGCATCCCATTCGTCAGCCTCCCATCGCCGTCCATCCCACCAGTAGCCGCTCGACTGCCAGGGACCGCTTACAGTCCCGAGCTCCAGCCGTTCGCCCCGCCAGAACAGGATCGAAGGAATGGAATCGCGATAAACCACCTTCGCCTGTTGTGCAGGCCGGAAACGCCGAAGCGCCGCCCGAGGAACAATCGGCTGAGTTGGTAGCCTTCCACCCGCACTCGGCTGGAACGGTGCCATCACAAACTCGTCATCACAGAAGCTATTCGAAAGCATCGGTGAACCGACATTCTCTTCACCGACGACCGCCTTGAGGCGTGCAACAAGCAAGTCAAGCTTGTCTGGCTCCGGGAATTGGGACTGGAACAATCCACGCTGCGCAACCTGCGGAATCGCCGGCTCCGCGTCCAGGGTCAGGCCGAGAATACCAGCCTGCGGAGGATCGGCCTGTAGCTTGAGGTGCAGCAGCTTGAGCAGGAGATCTTTGCTCTGGACCGGAACGGCAGGCCGAACCTCCAACCGGTGCGGAGATGCTTTTTCGAGCTCAAGCGTGATCGTCACACTCCGCAAGGCATAGGCATGATTGATCGTCTGCCGCAGCAGGGTTTCGATCATCGGGGACAGGATGAAGAGCAGAGGTTCGAGCGACTCAAGTGGACCATCGAGTTCTACATGCTCCGTAAGAACGAAGGAAGGGTCTTGAGGAACGAGCAGATGGTCTTCGCATCCCACGGCCAAACGCTGAAGACGCTTGCCCTGTTGACCGATCCGGCTGACCAGGGCTGCCTCTGGAAGAGCAGCCAGTTCTCCCAGGTTGCGAATACCCCAGCGTCCCAGGGTCGCCAGAGTAGCAGCCTCTACGGTCAACATCGACAACGGCAGAGGCGCGAGCTTGGATCGCACGTCCTTCGCATCCACTTGCGTTACACCGGAATAGCTTCGAGCCAGCAAGAGACTTGCTTCCGCATTGGGCGCCACCGCGACATTCGATGCAAAATCCAGCTGCTGAAGTGCGCTCCGTATCGCTTCTGCGTAGCTTCGTGCATCGCCGAACAGCGTCTCGGTGCCCGACTGGTCGACGAGCAGCACTGCGGCCGATTGCTTCCCGTTCGCGTAACCGTTGACTGGTGAAGCTATGATCTGCACCCGTGGAGAGAACCGCTCCACCGCTTCAAACAGGATCTCGAGTGCAGCCTTCTCTTCCGCAATAGAACGTTCGTGAAAGAGGACCTGACCGGAGGTGTCCGCCTGGACCTTGCTCATGCCGTGGGTCAGGCCCAGGTCTTTCGCAGATCGGTTGAACGAGACCACTCGTTCGAGCGGAGCTTTGCCCTCGACTACCGCAACAGCCTGGACTCTTGCGCGCTTCTCCAATCGCAACCAGGCCAGCGTCGGAAACTCCGGGATGTAGATCGCTGCGTATCCCATGTCTATTGCCCCGCCGCCCGCATCCAGGCGGGTGCCGCTTGCCAGCTCACGGCTCGGCCGGGAGCCTTCTTCGCGAATGGGCTGCTCAGTCGTTGACGAGCGACCTCCGCCGTCCGCGAGAGACCGTTCAAGAGATTTCCTGAAAGCATTGGGGCTCCTGCCGAGCAGTCCAGCACACACAGCGCGCTTGATCGTGCGCAAGCCACCTGGGTGAGCAGGAGAAAGATTGCATCGCTTTCCTGGGCGGCCCGCCGAAAGCGGAACCAGGTTGCCGAAGGGATTCGAAGTGCCTGCTCCGGCGGTACGGAAGCGAGATCGAGAACGACGACGCGGAAACCGCCTGACTGAAGGATTTGATCGGTGGCGCGAATCGCCTTATCCAAACGGCTCCATGGTTTCTCAATCTTCTTGCCGGCAGAAGTGACCAGGACGGGGGCTTGAGCCCGATCACGGGCCTCGGTGGCAGCACGACGATCTGCTTGCCGGATGGGATCGGACTCATCCGCGTGACGAGCATTGAAGTGCTCGTAAGCGACCTGCTCCTCAGGAGCTGCGGCAAGGCTCAACTTCCCGTTAGGGTAGCCAGGAGTGCCTTCCATCTTCTGAAGTCTTGTCTCAGCCTTTTGCATGAGCATCTGGCCCAGCGCGGCATCGAGGCCCTTAGTCTCCGTTCGTGGATGATTGCTCCCGCAGTGTCCCCCCACCATCTTTCCTGCTTCGGCTTGGCCGATCCTGGAGGTGGGAGCTGGGGAAGAGGGCTCTACCTCCGCTCGGGGGCGCAGGCTAGCCACCCGGACCCACAAGAGGTTCTGATGGTTGACTCCAGAGGCAGCGGCGCACTTCGGGTCGAACGTGTCATCCACGTCGATGTAGGCGCAGGCAGAGTCGGCCGTTGCTCCTCGAAGCAGAGAGAATGCCAGCGAAGTTCGACCGGAGCTGGCCAGCCCGGTGAACTCCGTCACTCCTCCAATCGGCAATCCCCCGCCAAGCAACCCGTCGATCGCCAAAACGCCGGAACTCATCAGACGCGGAGCCTGCAACGCCTGGGGCGACAAAGCAGCAGGAATGCGCGATGAAAGCTTCGCCTCGATCTCGCGTTTCAGCATTGCGCTTTGTGAGGAGTAGCCCATCTGTTATTTCGCCTTTTATTCGCCCGTGTTCGCCTAAGCATAGCTCTCTCGGCCTGTGCAAAGTCAACGTGCACCGTTTCTGGTGCGTAGCCTTTTCAGGAATAAGTCGCTCATTCCATGAGCCGAACAGCGCGCCCGGGCCGATTCTCCTTCAGCAGCTACCGTGTAGAGGTAAAGCACATCAAACGCAGCTGAGGCGAAAGTTTTGGAAACCCAGTCGGATCCCTACAACCTGCAACGTTTCATCAATGCCCAGGAGTCCACCTTCGATGCGGCCCGCGCAGAACTCGAAGCGGGACAAAAGCGATCCCATTGGATGTGGTTCATCTTCCCTCAAATCAAGGGCCTGGGTTCAAGTCCTACAGCTCAACGATTTGCTATCTCCAGCCTTGAAGAGGGAGCAGCCTATCTGGAGCATCGGGTGCTGGGACGTCGACTAGAAGTGTGCACGGCTCTTGTCAATCGCGTTCGTGGAAAGTCAGTCGACGATATCTTCGGATATCCAGACAATCTGAAATTTCACTCCTCGATGACCCTGTTCGCTGAGGTGGCTGACAAGTTTGGGTTTGAGGCGACAGTCTTCAGAGAAGCATTGGCCATACACTTCGCCGGCCAGCGTGACACGGCCACAATGAAGCAGCTCGATTCCCGCTGAGCGACTTCCATGCACTATCCAATCAGCAACGCTTGCAAGCTGGCGAATACTCCTGCATCGTGTCTCCCAGGATCTAGCTCCAAATCGATCACAGTCACTCCAGGTAGATCGACCTTGTAGTCTTCCAACTCAGTCGTAGAGCCGCTCGGACTGAAGCTCCATTGCTGCCGCAGAATCTCACGCCGTGGCTCCCGAGCTGTTGTCACAAAGAGGGCAAACTCCTGGGAGCGGCTTACCTGGGTTTCTGTGAATTCCAGCCTTATACGCCGGATGTGCTGAGGGCTATTAAACTTCAATCTAATCTGCTGTGGGCCCGGAGTGGATGCTCGCCACCCACCTTCAGTACCCAAGCGCAAGGCGTCTTCAAGTGGATGAAGGTGGTCTTCGGATGAGATCTCAGCTGTCGTCTGTTCACAAAGGTCAATCCAGTCTGTGGCTGCTTCGTTGGTCTTTCGAGAATCAGGTCCAAGTAGAATTTTGCGCATCGTTTCCCTCTCAAAGTCATTGCCTAGCAGTTTCAGCCTTCATTTTCCGAGATTGTGTCGCGGATGGTTTGGGCCACATCCTCGATGGATGTGTGTTGGCTGAGTTCTCTGATCTCAGTCGTATTTGCGACTTTCTCGAGACCCATCTGCTTTGCGATCTGCCGATCCATGCTCAGCACCGCCGTAATCTCTTTCTCCGTAAGGAGAAGGATCTGCAACATGAGGTGATCCCGCTCGTCAGCTCTTCGGCCCATGCGTGCCTGGCGCATCAGGATAAAGCTTGCCAGGAGAATCGCTTCTACGGCGACCAGCGTTGCCAACAACGAATAGGGTGAAGGATCGAAATGCGGTATACCCGGCACGTTCAAGGTATTGGCTACGATCCAGCCAAGGAAAAAAAGCAGGTGTAGGCTCACAAAGCTAAAGCTGCCTGCAAATGCAGCAATCTGGTCACCCAGACGCTCTGATCGAGTCCTCTTCTCTAAAAACTCCTGCTCATGACGCGCGATGAGGTCGATATGTTCCTGGATATGGGATTGCGCCATGCAGATCAGATGCTTCAGCAGAGCGCCAAGTGTTGATGGCGAATGAAAGGCGAAGTAAAATAGGGCAAGACTACGGCACGCCGTCAATGACCGGGAGGGATGATGAGGGCTGAACTAACGCAGGAGGACTTCGAGGCACAGTGGCGGCCCATTCCTCTGGACCACTTTCCCCTTCCAGCCTGCTCGCAAGGCATGATCCTGCTGAAGGCCTTCGCAGATGCCCATCCCGGACCATTTGAGTTCATCCGTCCGGAAGACTTCGTGCATTATGAAAACGAAGCCTTCGCCGGGATCGAGGAATGGGATGCGTTCGCTCGTCACTGTCTCTCGTGCCATGACTGCAACGAACTGTAAGGATTGGAGAATCGCTATGTGTGGTCGCTATCGCCGCAAGTCAGATAAACAGCAGATCGCCGAAGCGTTCCATGTAAGCGGCCCAGGCATCGACTCGCTCATGCTCGCACCGGACGACGACATCCGGCCTACGACTTTTCAACCGATCATCCGAGCAGATGAAGACGGCTCTCCCATGATGGAGCTTGCCCGGTGGGGCTTCGTTCCTTTCTTTCACAAAGCTGAGAAGTTTCCGCCGACCACGTTCAACGCACGGGCCGAAGGCATCGAGAAGGCTCCCATGTGGCGGCATTCTCTTGAGGCGAAACGATGCCTGATTCCTGCCGACAGCTTCTTCGAGTGGAAGCACATCGCAAAAAAAGGCAATCCAAAGTACGAATTCCTCGTCGGAGGAGGCGTGCCCTTTGCCTTCGCCGGTCTCTGGAGCGGCTGGACGAATCCCGTGGACAAGACCGAGCTGCACAGCTTCACCATCATCACAACCGACCCAAACTCCTTGCTGGAGAAGTATCACAACCGAATGCCCGTGATTCTCAAACCCAGTGAATACACACGATGGCTGACGGGTGATCGAGTTCCGCTTGAACTACTGAGGCCCTTCAATGCAGAAGCCATGACCGCGACATGTGTTGACCCTGGGACCGCCGTGACAGCAAGAGAAGCAACTCTCTTCGACAGCCTCTAAATAAGAATGACGAAATATACGGATGACGGAAGAAGTCTCTTTCTGCTGACCTCCTTCGATCAAAGCCTAGCAATGAAAGAGCTTTGGCTGGTTCTGGAGGCCCAGGTCACTTTTACATGCAAAGAATGTAATATAAGAATATAGTGTTGTTATGGCAACTTCAATTTCAGGACCGCCGAACTTACTCATACGCTTCCTCACGAATGTAGCGAAGTCGTTTGGCATTTCCAGCGCCGCTGACCGCAAGCCTCAGTCGGGGTCGTGGAGAGACAAAGAGACCAGCCGGCGCCGTGCTGCGGCGCTCAAGGAGAGGGAATGAGACAAGCGGTCCCGTCCTTAGCTGCCGATAGCCAAGCACAAATAAATTCTGCAAATCCGGGTGAGTTGAGCCGTTTCAAGGCAGAGTTTTTCAAAGCGCTCGCTCACCCTTTGCGTATCCGGATTGTTGATGAGCTCCGCAATGGAGAAGTCGGTGTGACTCATCTCTGCGCCAGGCTTGAGGTTGAGCAAAGCTCGCTATCGCAACAACTCGCAGTACTCAGGGCGAGGTACATCGTCAACGCACGTAAAGATGGCCTTAGTGTTCTCTACTCGATACGCGACCCCGAGATTTTTAGCCTGCTTGATGTGGCTAAGAGAATCTTCAATAAACACCTGGTCGGTGTTCAGGGCATGTTGGCCAACTTGTAACTGGTCGCAAAAAATGTGGTTGCCAACTGCCTATCTTGGAGATTGTTTATGATGAATAGCTTCGTCAGTATCGGAATTGGTTGGTTCTTGGGATTCGTCTTTGGAGTTGGCTGCTCATTGGTGGTGCTGTATGCCATCTATTTAGGCGGTTACAAAAAAGCAATAGAAGATTCTATGCTGACACCGCCGCCGGAAAATTACATCCGGTTACATTTGAAAGCGGAGCGGGCGCTAATACCTTCCGCAGTTCATTGAATCCTTCCTCGCCGCTCGATGCTGGCCGGCATGTCAAGGAGTGCGAGGAACGGTGCGCCGAAATTAGGAGGGTGTGCTTGTCATTCTCAATCGCCTCGCCGGTGTGCCATATCCGCTCTGGCAACAGGAAGTGGACAGCGTGAATCCGCAAGCCATTGAGACCCTACCCTCCAATCAAGCAGCAACATCCGAGTAATCTGGGAATTTACACTGCGAAAGTGAGCAGAACGACACAGAGGCTAGGGGTCTATGGGAACATACTCTCCGGATGGCGATATTCAGGCGTGCTATCGATCAGAATGCTAAAAAGCTCGGGCCCGGTGCCTGTCCGAGGTCTGAAACGACTCCGTCATCGCAGAAGGGCGATCTCCGAAGCATCCACATTCAATACACCTGTCCCATGCATCCACAAATCTTGCAAGATAAGGCAGGATCATGCCCCATCTGCGGGATGACACTAGAGCCACTGACAGTGACCGGCGAGGACACAAATCCTGAAACTGTCAAGATGGCGCTACGGCTCTGGATGTGTATCGGCTGCACACTGCCGCTGTTCGTCGTCATGATCCTGGACATGTTCCCAGGTCGCCTCATCCAGCATCTCCTCGCAGGTCCAATCCTCGGATGGGTTGAGTTGGTGTTCGCAACCCCTGTCGTTCTTTGGGGGGGGGGTGGCCATTTTTCCAGCGTGGATGGACTTCGATCATCAGCCGCCAACTGAATATGTTTACACTCATCGCCATTGGCGCAGGCTCGGCGTACCTATACAGCGTCGCAGCGGTCGTTTTTCCCAAACTGTTCCCTACATCGTTTCGGAATATGTCGGGCCAACTCGGGCTCTACTTTGAAGCAGCTGCAGTCATCACCGATCTTGTTCTCCTCGGCCAGGTTCTTGAACTGAAGGCCCAAAGTCAGGCCAGCGGTGCGATTCGAGCACTTCTGGGCCTCACCCCGAAGACCGCTCGCCGAATCTCCGCCGACCAAACAGATCAAGATGTCGACTTGAAGGACATCCAGGTGGGCGACAGGCTCCGAGTTCGTCCCGGTGAGAAGATTCCGACAGATGGCGTGTTGATTCAAGGCGAGAGTTCCGTTGATACATCGATGGTGAGCGGTGAGGCTATCCCCATTGAAAAAGTGACGGATGCCAAGGTGACTGGTGGAACGATCAACGGTACGGGCAGCTTCGTGATGAGGACGGAACGTGTGGGAGCGGACACTCTGTTAGCCCAGATTGTGAAGATGGTCACTGAAGCTGAGCGTACGCGCGCTCCGATTCAACGCCTGGCAGACGTTGTCGCTTCCTACTTTGTGCCAGCGGTTCTGCTATCAGCACTCATCACCTTTGCGGTGTGGTCCGTTTATGGTCCGCAGCCGCATTACGCTCACGCCTTAGTCAATGCTGTAGCTGTACTCATCATTGCCTGCCCCTGTGCGCTTGGTCTGGCCGCGCCGATGGCAATAAAGGTCGGCACTGGGAGAGGGGCGAAAGAAGGTGTGCTTATCAGCAACGCTGAGTCCCTGGAGATTCTGGAAAAGGTGGATACCCTTGTTGTCGATAAAACCGGTACGCTCACCGAAGGAAAGCCAACCCTGACTGGACTTATCTGCGTCGATGGATTCACTGACAGCGAGTTGCTGCAATCTACAGCTAGTCTTGAGAATGCCAGCGAACATCGGCTCGCACAAGCCATTCTTAAAGCGGCCAAAACCAACAAGCTAACTCTGCTCAAAGTAGATGGCTTTGCATCGGTGCCGGGCAAAGGCGTCCGCGGGACGATCGGCGGGAGACAGATTGCCGCCGGCAATCTAGCATTCATGACGGATCTCGGTGTCTCGCGTGAACCTCTGCGACTGAAGGCCGAAGCACTTCAAAAAGAAGGAGCGACGGTAATGTACATCGCGCTGGGAGGCAGATTTGCGGGACTGATCGCGGTGGCTGACCCGATCAAAGTCTCAGCGGGCGAGGCGATTAAGCAGTTGAAAAAAGAGGGCATTAAGGTGGTCATGGTCACAGGCGATAACCACATCACTGCAAAGGCGGTCGCCCGTAAGCTCGGTATCGACTTCGAAGCCGATGTGCTGCCCGACAAGAAGGCCGCGATTGTCAAGAAGCTCCAGGAGGCTGGCGCTACTGTCGCGATGGCCGGGGATGGAGTTAATGATGCTCCCGCGCTGGCACAAGCACACGTCGGGATCGCCATGGGGAATGGTACTGACGTAGCGATAAAGACTGGCGGAGTTACCCTCGTCAACGGTGATCTTGTTGGTATTTTGAAAGCTCGCCGTTTAAGTCATCTCACCATGAACAACATTCGCGAAAATCTGTTCTTTGCCTTCTTCTACAACGCCCTTGGTGTTCCTGTGGCGGCAGGTGTTCTCTACCCCGCGTTTGGGATTCTCTTGAACCCGATGATTGCCGCTGTCGCAATGAGTATTAGTTCGCTTTCGGTGATTGCTAATGCTTTGCGCCTGCGCATGGTCAAAATTTGAGCGAAGCGGTAGATCCTATCCCACAATCGGACGAGGTACCCGGTTTACTTGCATTACTGGAAGCCAACTGGCAGTCCGAGATGGAGGACCACGCGACCTACAAAGCTTTCGCTGCGCGTGAATCTGACCCTCGCCGGCGCAATGTCATGAGAGGACTTGCTGCAGCAGAGCGACATCATGCTCACCTATGGGCTCATGAGATTGGCACCCTCGACGAAAGGAAGCTGGGTTACTCCGGCCCCCCTGAAGGCCTTGCCCCGGTGAACGCTAAAGAGAACGCCAACATTGACAGCCAGCTACAACATCTAAAAATTCACGAAAGAAGCGAGATTGACCGTTATAGCAAGCAAATGCACACTCTCAAGAATGAAGCTTGCCATAAGATCCTGCTGGAGGTGATCGCTGACGAGAACGAGCACTACAAAGCTCTGAGTAATTTGATCCGCGCCCGGCCACCACTCCCGATGATGGATGGATCTCAGGCCAGAAAAGCCCTTGCTACGTTATTGGCTGCTCGGAAGAAGCGCCATCTGGAGGCAGCTGGATGGCTCAACGATGCCGTCTACGCGGCCCATGATGGGCTTGGCTCGATCTTTGGCATTGTGTCTGGGGTCGCGGGGGCGACCTTTGGGAAAAGTCACTACGTTATGATTGCAGGCTTGGCGGGAATGGTCGGAAGCGCCCTATCTACCGGTACAGGAGCTTATCTTACGGCGAGAAGTGAAAGAGAACTCTATGAGGCTGAGATTGTTCGCGAACGTCAAGCCGTGGACTACGACGAATCTGAGTCACGGGAAGTTTTGGCGCTCAGCCTCCAGGTTCGTGGCCTTCCGGAAGACGTTGCCGAACGACTCTCGCACCTTTTAGCGGAAAACAAAGAAGGTTTCGTCAAAGCACTCGCGCGCATCAGGGCGAATGTGTCTGAAGAAAACCTCAGTGACCCCTGGCGCGCAGCCTTAACCGGCGTTGTGGCTACGGCGGTCGGTGCGTTCGTCCCCATCATTCCATTCTTCTTCCTTTCAGGTATGCCTGCCATCGCTTCTGCTGCCGTTGTCTCCCTCTGTGCTCACTTCGCGGTTGGCGCGTCGAAGTCTCTCATGACCGTGCGACCGTGGTGGCGATCGGGCCTTGAATTGACTGCCTTTGGTGCAGTCGAAGGTCTCACCACGTTTGCTATAGGGATAGCCTTGGGAAGAATGGTCGGCACGGCCTAGCTGTGCCGGTTTCCTACGGTTCAGACTCGATGACTGTCAAACTCTTTCCTGTTCCGCTCGCCAGAAGAGAATCAGAGGTCACAACGAGAGTCACACCAGGAGACAACACTGCGTCCAGAGCGCTTCGGAAAGCATCGGGCATCGTCACCCGTGATCTTTCAGATATCGGCAATTCCCGGGTCCCCACCCAGCTTTGGCCAGGAAGCGGTAGCTGTACCCAGTGGTATCCCAGCGTGTCCACCTTCGAAAGGCTGTAGGCGGTCGTCTCGGTGACCGCGCCTGTGACGGTAACTGGAGTCGATCCGATAAGCACTCCGTTCCTGAGCACCACCAAGCGATGGTCCGCCGCGCTCAAGATGAGGGACACTGGGCCCGAAGATGACTTCTGAGGCGCCCAGATCGCTCCGCCAGCATCCTCCGCCTTCGAGGATGCCTCGCTCTGCAGCAAATCGGGAACGGGAGCGAATCGGGGCACTTCATCTAATTCCGTGATCACGACAGTCATGCCTCGTGCTGTCGTGCCGTATAAGAGCTTCGCGAACGCCATCGGCATCCGGATGCACCCGTGTGAAGCGGGATATCCAGGGAGGTTTCCGGCATGCATCGCGACACCTGACCAAGTCAACCGTTCCATGTACGGCATGGGGGCCGAATCGTACAGATTTGATTTGTGATGGACCTTTTTCTGTAACACCGTGAACACGCCGGTAGGGGTTTGATGCCCCGGCTTGCCAGTCGATACTGTGGCTACACCAATCAGGACTCCGTTTCGATAAACATAGACCCGCTGCGATTTGAGACTGATTACGGCAAGTACCGGACCCGAGGGCGCCACCATAGGAGCCCAAAGGTATTGGCCGGGCTTGAGCGCCTCTATGCCTCCCGCGAGATCTGAAGACAAAGCATTTGAGCTTTGCGCCCATGATGGGCCGGTAACTGCCCCAAGGCAGATGAGAGCGCCGACAAAGTTCCGGAGGAATCTCCGTCTCAATCTTTCAGTATTCATATCAACCTCCTAAGGTCGTCCAGTGCAGGTAACGCTGCAAGGATAAGTAGAGTCACCGCCACAGGGATCGTGAACTTAAATCCAATATGATGAAAGCCCAGCGCACCCACGACGCCCCCAACGAAGAACAGACCGATCAGTGATCCCAGCAAACTGAGTTTTCTGACGTCTACATTCGCCAGGGGCGGAGTGCCGCTCAGTTGGCCATAAAGCATTCTTCCAAGCTTGACTCCGACATCGGTGACCATCCCCGTCAGGTGTGTCGTGCGGATCACCGCACCCGAGATTTTCGACACAATCGCATTTTGCAACCCCATCGTGAAACACAACAATGCAACGGTGCCGAGAACTTCCTTGTCTTCAAATACGTGGCCCGTAAAACCAAACGCAAACAGAAGGAGCGACTCCAGGATCAGAGGCAACGCATACTCGCTATGGAGTGATCGCTGTCGTGCCCACCGAACCATCAACGACGTACATGTCGCTCCAGCTAGGAAAGAGAACACGGCTATGAAGCCGGCAAACAAGAGCGAAAGACTTCCTAACGCCAAGTTGTCCGCCATCGCAGAGACAATCCCAGACATGTGAGACGTATACTGCCTGACCGCCAAAAATCCGCCTGCGTTGACCGCCCCCGCAATGAACGCGAGATAGCGTGCCAGGTGTCGATTGCTCTTCTGAGTGCGCTCGTGCCCCGTGAGCACCCGCAAATAACTAAATGGCATGCGAATCCCCGGCGCGCTCCATTACACAAGGTGAGGCGAGGTTTCGTCCGCGGGAAAATCAACACCCGTTGGGGAATCCGCTGATGCAGACACGGCTTCTTTTGAAGGGTCGCTTTCGAGAGGACGCCTGTGCGACGAAACCCAACCAAACCCCTTAAGGCTGAGAGCTTCCGCTCCAATTCTCAAGCGGTAAGCAATTGACTGATGTGAAGACTCCCGTGCGAGACGAAACAGCACGTCAAGCAACTGCTCAGGGCGGCAGTGGCGATCGATCGTTTCGTCATAAAGCTGATCGTCCAAATCCAGTTCAGAGTTTCCGAAGATCAGAATTCTGGCCCCTGGATAGTAGAGTCGTACTTCTTGTGCCAGTTTGCTAAGGGTCGGTTTACCGAGGCTCAGACTGAGGACTGCCACTTTTACATCTGTCTTTTGCAAGTCGGTTGCGGGGGGTACCTCATTGGAGGCGGCGACATAAGAGTCGGCCGCAGATAATAGCAGAACTCTAGCTGCTAGCAATCCGGGGTTGGGCTCAACAATCAAAATCCCCGATGGCAGAAGCTTAAAGAGTTTTGAAATGCTTCTCTGGAGCTTCATCCGTTCTCCTCCTCTACGAGTCTCATAAATTGAACGCTCCTTGACCCACGCCAAGATGGGCTGACGGAACAGCCTCATTCTCCTCCTCCGGGATAAGGCTTTATGTATCGGATTGCACAATCTTGAAACGTCGCAAGGTGGAACTTTGACCGAAGGGTGCGGGTATATCCGGCGCGACGAGAGAATCACATCGAAGGCACCAACGCAAAGGGGCAGATCAAGGTTCTTGACGTGGAGGAACCCAATGCAGCGGAAGACAGCTCGCCAGTGATTTTGAGATGCAAGCCGCCGTAACCGCGTAGAGGAAGAACTCGACGTTCTCCATGAAAATCAAGGTCATGTATGGCTTTCAGGAACAGAAAGCGCCATTTCGTCTGTCGACCAAACGAGAGCCATCTGCCTGGACCGAAGGAGCAAACCGGCCACAAAGAGTGATACGTACCATTTTGCTCACATTGGACATTGCACTTCTGCAAGACTGGTGCAGAGTCGCAACTACCGAAAGGTTGCCTGCCTAATGAAATTTGCAGACAAATATGAGTCCGAGCCGGCGGCAATCATCCGGAAGTCTGGCGCTGCTATATTTCTGGCCGATTCGCTTGAACAGCAAGACGTTCTAATGGCTTTAGGTGACCTGAAGATAGCGACAACCATTTTAGGTCCTCAAGATCGAGAGTTTCACCACCTGAGAAACTTTGAGTTTATTGTTGCGGATCATCTCATCGCAAAGGAGCTCGTTTTGTTTTTTGAAGAACATGAAGCAGACGCCGACGGAATTAGCCCTGCCGTTATCGCAGTCACATCTAATGAGCTTGAGGATCCCTCGATCCTCACCCAAGAGGTTTGCAACTTTGACGGAGTTCTCAAGTTTCCGATGACCGGGACGGAAATTTCAGCTCGCCTTTCGGTCATCATGCATGCGCACTGCGCCTTCGCAAAGCGCTACTCCGCGGCATGGAGGGAGCTACGTCTGAATCGAAGAATTTTCCGCTCGGTGACTGCAGGCATCTCCGTTGCGAGCGCTACACTCCCCGATCTTCCGATTGTCTATGTCAACCCAGCCTTCGAGGAGATGACGGGCTACAGCCGGGCTGAAGTTCAAGGCCGAAACTGTCGCTTTCTGGAAGGTAATGAAAGAAGCCAGCCGGCACTAGCCATCGTGAGGGATGCGCTCAAGAACCGCCGCAAGGGCCTGGCCGTACTGAAAAACTTCCGGAAGGACGGTACACCCTTTTGGAACGAGCTCTCGTTATCGCCAATCATGGACGACGAGGGTCAACTGACTCACTATGTCGGAATTCAGACCGACGTCACCCAGCGTGTTGAGTTGGAATCGGCGCTGCGAGAAAGCGAGAAGCTCGCTGCAGTGGGGCGGTTAGCCTCTTCTATCGCACACGAGATTAACAACCCCCTCACCTCGGTCATGAACCTGATCTATCTCGCACAAGGAACCGACCCTTCGCAGGAAACAAAAGACTATCTCGTCACTGCCGATAGAGAATTGCGACGGGTCAAGCTCATCACGGAACAGTCGCTCCGGTTCTTCCGGCAGTCGACCAAAGCGCAACCCACCACCGCTGCTGAACTCCTCGAACCAATCTTGGATCTCTACCAATCCCACGCCACCAACGCGCGCGTGACAATCAATCTCCGAGAACGTCCAAGTCGACCCATCGTGTGTATGGAAAGCGAAATCCGCCAGGTTCTGAGCAATTTAGTGGGAAACGCCATTCACGCAATGCAGGAACGTGGCGGACAGCTATCCCTTCGAAGCCGTGAGACGAGAAATCACGGTCGCGGGCGAGACGGACTGCTTTTCACTGTTGCGGATAGCGGCACGGGAATGAGTGCTGAAATCCTCAGCTCCATCTATAAAGCCTTCTACACCACCAAAGGTATCGGCGGCACTGGCCTCGGCTTATGGATTAGCTCAGAGATCGTTGCAAGACACCGCGGAAACATCCGAGTCAAGAGTACCCAGAGCCCAGGATCTTCAGGAACGGTGTTTGAGGTGTTCTTGCCCTTCGATGGGATCGCGCCGTACAGGGAGGGTGTTGACATATCCCAGTTCTCTTAGAGAAGTTGCACTTTCTGGGTTCTTAGGCGCTCGGCTCGCTTTAGAACAAAGGGCGAGGGTTCCAAAGGAAGACTTGCAGAAGTCTGCCACCGCGAAATGAACACCTTCGCAGCTTGCAAGGAAGCTTCGCACTGCAGAGAGCTGAGTACTTCCCCTCGTTGAGAGGAACTACGCCTTTCCAAATCACGGAGTAAAGCCCTCATTTGAATTCCTCCTGTGTCCCGTTTCGTGCCTTTACGCTTTCGCAACTCTAACTGGAACTAATTCTCGCTCCGCGAGCCCTTCCCGACTGTGCACTTATGCTCACATTCCGACCGCTGCACGCCCCAAAAACCTCGATGAATGAGCTTTTCATATTTGTCGCAAACTGCTCATTCTCGACATCCGCTTGCAATGTGTTCACTAAGCGCATCAAATAAGTGTCACATGTTCGCGACATTGAACGATGTTGCACATCACTCAGATTTTTAGCATCGGTACATTTCTGTGGCCTATGAACGAGAGAGGCCCAAATGCCACATCGGAAGCTGAAGGAATTCGACCCTGTAGCTTTCCTTGCTACCTCAGGACTGGGCCGCCGGATACTCCACATTAAGGCTAAAGGCACCATGTTTTCGCAAGGGGGACTTGCCGACTCCGTGTTCTACCTCCAAAAGGGGCGGGCCAAGCTGACAGTTGTCTCTAAGGCTGGTAAGGAAGCGACCATCACCCTCATTGCCGCTGGTGACTTTGTGGGCGAGGAGGCAGCTACTGCCATCGCCGGCCTGCATATGTCCACAGCAACAGCTATCACCGCCTGCTCAGTCTTGAAGATTGAACGTGAAGAGATGATGAGAGTCATCCATGATGAACATGCCTTTTCCGACCTCTTTGTCGCCTTCCTTCTGGAACGATCGATGCGGACGCAGGCGGATCTTGTCGACCAGTTGTTTAATTCGAGCGAACGGCGGCTGGCAAGGATTCTCCTCCTCATGGCGGACTTTGGAAAGCCTGGAGAGCCCGAAACCAAGATCCCGAAGATCACCCAGGAAACGCTAGCCGATATGATCGGGACTACCCGATCAAGGGTCAGTTTCTTCATGAATCGATTTCGGAAGATGGGCTTTATTGAATACAACGGACGCATCCACGTTCACAAGTCTCTCCTCAACGTTGTTCTTCACGATCAGCGACCTGGTGCCAACTCCATCAGTGCAGCTCTTCTTGACACAAAACGCGATAAGACAAAGCTGGCTGAGCGAGCATCAGCCTCGGCAAAAAGAAGTGAGGGCGGCATCTAGCGATGATGGCTCTTCAGCCAGAGCCATCTTGCACTCAATTCTCAATGGGACTGTCCAAAGTAGCGCCTGGCTGAACCTTGGATACCTCGTCAGGGAACTCGGTCAGCACTAGAAAGACAAGAAAGAGCGCTGGCAGCAGCAATGTCCAAGCGTGCACCCGCGTTGCCATCGCAGCACCTCCGACTGCACCAACCAAGAATGATGTCCAAACGCTTCCCAGTGTCGCCAACCTAAGCCAGTGCGTGTCCCAACGGCCTTCCGGCTTCGTCACTGGAGACCGGTTTACGAGGTTGGCGATGTGCTCCCCAATGCTCTTTAGATCCCCGGTCACGAAACCCAGGTTCACAGGCTGTCCGCCGATATGGGACAGCGTCGTATTCATCATTCCCATTCCACAACTTAAAATCATTACGCAAACGGAGGTCGACGCACCTCCTAAGGCGGCTGCAACTCCAGAGAATAGCAGGGCAGCAACACACATCGACACCCGCGAGTTCTCCTTTGTGTTTTTGTTCTTCTGAATGAGGAAGCCGCAGAATGCACCGAGGACGAAAAATGGTATCGGCAACAGGGCATGCGATGCCGGGACGTACTTTGCCTGTCCTCCATTCATTCCGGTGGAGATCGTATTCCCGCTCATGAATGACGTGTAAACGCCGAAGGTCAGGAGTGTATACGAATCCACGTAACCGCAGATCAATCCACGGCTAGCTGCTCGCCGGCCTTGGCGCCAAGTCGCCGCGAGAGAAGTGACACTTGCTTGAGCAATCACAGCGATTTCTTTGAGACCTTCACCAAGGGCGCAACCTCGGACCAGCTTCCAGTGAAAACGAAGCTGTTGAGTGGCTTGCGGAGACGTCTTGTCTCATCCTCTTTCTGGAACGGCTCGGTCAGCCGTCCATCCGCGCCAGCATAGCCGATAGCCAAACCCGCTACTGGCTTGACTCCTTCAGGAATCTGGAAAAGCTGACGGGCGCGCTCCCGGTGAATATGAATCATCTGGTGGACGCCCAGTCCGCGCGCCGTGGCTTCGAACACTAGATTCGCTGAGGCAAGCCCCAAATCGTGCTCGGCCGTCAGGTAAGGCTGGCCACTACGTTCCAGGGTCAGTCGGGCGCAGCCCAGCATAAGGACTGCCGCAAACTTTGCCCACGGCATGTTCACTTCTTCAACGCACGAAAGCAATCGCGCAAACTCTTCCGGTTCGTCTCGCGTTGCGATGAAGTAAGTCCAGGGCTGCTCATTAGCAGCTGACGCTGACCAGCGTGCCGCTTCAAGCAAGGCAAGCAGATCGTCCGGAGAGACACTACGGTCGTCGAACGCGAAGGGACTCCAGCGGCTTGAGATAAGGGGTTGAATGGGGTAGTCGGGGATAATCGTTCCAGGCATCGTGGCCCTTTCTAAGTGTTTTTGATGGATAGATAGACAAAGGCCAGAATCTGTCCGATTCGGTTGAACCGGACAGACTGCCCGAGGTCACTTAGCGTGGGCCAACGATAGGCGTCTTGGTAGTGGAAACTCTATCCAGTACAGACTTTTCAATCTGCAGATGCGCACGGACGAGTTCATACGGAGTAAATGCTAACCATTGTGCGAGAGACATGTCGGAGAACCTTTCGGTCTTCCACACTTCGAGGTAGCGGAGCGTAGTCGTTCCCGTGTTCTCGACATAATGCGGGGTGACGCAAGGGACGTAACCCACGTCTCCAGCCTGATAGTCGAATGTACCTGCATTGGTGTTTGAGGTATACACAGTCATACGTCCCTGCCCCTCGAGGTAGTACTGCAATTCATCCGAAGTTCTGTGCCAGTGCAACTCACGCATGCCGCCCGGCTCTACTTCCACCAGTGCAGCTGCAACAGTCGAGGCGGCTGGGAAATTGGTCGAATCAGTAACCCGCACAGATCCGTTGTTTGATTTGATCGGCTCCTGCGCTCCCATTCGGTGCGTGTAGATCACCGGCGTTGGGCCAGCGCCCACGACACGATCTTGCGCGAGTGGACCCGGAATATCTGCGCGGAAGATGTACTTCTCTGACTTGGGGATATTTGCAAATGCGCTTTCCTGAACACCGAAGTTCTTCGCCAGCACCGACTTCGGAATGTGTGCAAGGAAATCTGTCACGAGGAAAGTCTCTTCCTCGTTAAAGGCACCGTCGTCAAATACAAGGAGGAATTCGCAACCTTCCCCCGAGAGGCCCTGAATGGAATGGGGAATGCCTGAGGGAAAGTTCCAAATATCTCCCTCTGTACAGTCCGCCTGGTACGTCTTGCCTTCCTCGTCGACGCACGTGACGCGTGCGTTTCCTTTGATCATGAATCCCCACTCCGCCGGTTTATGCCAATGCATCTCACGGACCACCCCGGCTTCTAGCCTCATATTCACGCAGGCCAATTCCACGGCGACTGGCATTTCCCGGACGGTAGTTTGCCGTGCCCAGCCGCCTTCTTCCAGCTTGTTGTGGCTGTCAGCAAAGGTCCACTTCAAATTAGGAAGCGTGCCATGATCGGTGACCGGGGGAGTCAGCCGGCCAGGACTTTGTGCCTCGCGTTCATGATTCGAAGGTCCGATTATCGGTGCGCCTTCTGTGCCCCGAATAGGCTGAGCGAAACCATTGGGTGTTGTTTCGACAAGTGTAGCCATGATGTAAATCTCCGGTTCTTGCAGTACAACAAATCTGCTTCTCTTTCGAATTGATGAGGGAACGACTGACGTCCTAGTCGAAATCACAAGAACGATGGATTGTGCAAGAGCAAAGCCTAGATAACTCTGCTGGCTGGAATGGCCATGGCTGGAGTATTCCACTCGCCATATTGAAAAGTTGGTCAACTTTGCTCAGGATTCTGCCCCAAATGACAGGCCACCAGCGGCCGCCAAATGCGTATCAAATTGCTCAGAATTTCACCCTCGCGAATGGAACACTCAGGCACATAATGCGATGAATCGCGAAGGCGACAGCGCAAAGGAGATCTTATCAAAGCCGTTGATTCAGTCGTTGCAGTCTATGATTCCCACGAGCAAGCGGAACACGCCATCAAGCTCTTGCAAGAAGCCGGCGTCGACATGAAAACCTTGTCCATTGCAGCGAAGGACACGCACACCGACGAGCATGTTGTTGGTTATTACAACGCCGGTGATCGCATGAAATATTGGGGGAAGATTGGGGCGTATTGGGGTGGATTCTGGGGCTTGCTATTCGGCTCTGCGATGTTCGCCATCCCGGGCCTGGGACCCCTTCTCGTGGCCGGTCCCCTAGTCGCTTGGATCATTGCAGGACTGGAAGGAGCTGTGGTTGTGGGTGGTGTGAGTGCTCTTGGTGCTGGCCTCGTCAGCATTGGCATTCCAAAGGACAGTGTTGTCGAATACGAGACCGCGATCAAGAGTGACAAGTTCGTACTTATCATTCACGGTTCGTTCGATGAGGTGAAGCAAGCTGAGGATGTTATCGAAGCTTCTCGCCATAAGGCATATACCGTTCACGGTGAGACCGTAATCGCTTAGCCGTACCTATCCGCTGGATGGCAAGGATATCGTTGTCCAGCGGTTCGCACGCATCAAGTCATTACCAAATGGGCTCAGCCCCCAACGGTGTAGTCGGATCGCAAGAGAATTGCGGAACGTGGATTTACGATGTAAGTCGATCCGCTGACAGACACGTATTGACCCGGGTCAGCGATATCGAACGGCGATCCTAATGACGTGTCCATCACCCTCAGCCAACCGGAGCTCTTTCCAGCCGCGACTGGCGGCAGATCGAACTCAAGCGTGTTCCAGAATGAGTTGATCGCTACATAACGAAATTCGCCAAGAGCTGCATTGCGCCAAGCAAAAGCCAAGCTGTGAGATTGCCCGCTCCAGTCTGGTTTGTCCAGACGAATGCCATGCCATTCCATCTTGTGCGCATTGACAAAACCGCCAACTTTTCCACCGTCGTGCAGCGTACCGTTGTCACAATCAAGACGGAGCCTTACGAGCAAGCGGGTGAAACGGAGCAACTCAGATTGCTCCTGGTCCCAATTCCAGTCCAACCAGCTGATGATGTTGTCTTGGCAATAAGCGTTATTGTTTCCGCCCTGCGTACGCTGAATCTCATCGCCCATCAAGAGCATCGGAGTTCCGGCCGAAAGCAATGTAAGAACGAGCCCGTTCCTAATCTGCTGCTTTCTTAGACGGTTGACTTCGATACTATTGCTCGCACCCTCTACGCCGCAGTTCCAACTGAGATTTCCGTTTGTTCCATCTTTATTGAGTTCCTTGTTTGCCTCATTGTGCTTGTAGTCGTATGAGACGAGATCGTTCAGAGTGAATCCGTCATGGCAGGTAATGAAGTTAATGCTTTGTCCTGCAGGCCTGTCTCCGGAGCGATAGAGATCGTAGCTGCCACTGATTCTTTCGCGCAGCTTCCACGCTGTATCACGATCGCCTTTTAAAAAACTGCGAATATCATCACGGAACTGACCATTCCATTCGTTCCATCTGTCATGGCCGAAGCTCCCCACTTGGTAAAGGCCGCCCTCATCCCAAGCCTCAGCGATAAGCTTTGTTCCTGCAAGGGCAGGTTCGGAATCGATGTCCCAAAGGATGGGAGGGTCACTCATTGGCTGTCCCCACTCGTCCCGAGTTAGCACCGACGCAAGGTCAAAGCGAAACCCGTCTACATGCATCTCGGAAACCCAGAACGTTAAACTATCCAGAATCATTCTCTTCACAACGGCCTGGTTGGTCTTCAAAGTGTTGCCTGAGCCCGTCACGTTGAAGTAGCCAGTCTGTTCTTGATTAAGGATGTAATAGGTGCTGTTTCCAAGACCGCGAAAGCAAAACGTCGGACCACCGTCCCCAGCCTCCGCTGTGTGGTTGTAAACCACATCGAGAATGACCTCTATGCCAGCACGGTGCAGTTGCTTGACCATATCGCGGAACTCATCCAAGCACCTTAGAGGGTCACCAGAAGAGCTGTAGCCCAAGTGGGGCGCGAAGAACGAGACCGGGTTGTAGCCCCAATAATCCGTAAGCTCAGGGGGCGCCGATTGGGGGTCGAACTGAAAGACGGGCAGGATCTCTACCGCAGTGACACCCAAGGTTTGCAAGTGGGGAATCTTCTCGACCACGCCTGCATAGGTACCGCGGTTCGTTTCGGAAACACCTGAATTGGGGTGCCCAGTGAAGCCGGCGATATGCATCTCGTAAATGATGGTCGTGCGGAAAGAATGACCGAGCGGTATGTCACCCTCCCAATCAAAAGCGGCCATGTCTGCGACGACGCTCTTCATCGAGGTCGCAGTGTTGTCTCCGGGGCGACAGGCGTCTGCACGACTGTAGTTCTTCCCAACCGCAAGGGCCCTTCCGTAGGGATCAATCAAGACTTTCGAGCTATCGAATCGCTGTCCATTCCGGGGGTCGCTGGGACCGTCTGCTCGAAATCCATACACTTGCCCCGCGTGTACCGATGGGACGAAAATGTGCCAATAGTGTCCCGTTCGATTGATCGTTGCGTCCAATCGGATCGATCTCCGGCTTGCAGAATCGTCGACGTGATCAAACAGTAAGAGGGTCATGCCTGTAGCGCTGGACGAGAAGATGCTGAAGTTTGCCCCATCGAGTGAAAGGCTGACGCCGAGAGGGACCGGGACACCCCTCAAAGAGGCCTCTCCTTGAGACGGTGTTCCCCCCAGTGCCGAAACAGATTTACTGTTAAAATCCGCGGTATGAGACGAAAGAATGATCTTGTTGTTCGCCATCTAGCGGAACTCCGCGCTCTCTCCCCGAAGCAACGGGACGTGATGCCGGTGTAGCCCCTCCGCAAATACGAAGACGACGACGCCATAGAACAGCTCGAATCCACCAAGCCAATGTGTTGCAGTGCGCGTTGCAGCTTGCCTATAAAGGACGAACGCCAATCCCGCACAAAATGCTATAAAGCCGGCAACGCCAAGGAGCCCTGAATATGCCTTGTTCGCACGAAGCTTCCATGCAAGTGCGGCAAGAAAGCACCCGGTGCCAAGGGCGTGGAGTCCGGCCAACCACGCCAAGGATTCCGACGATAGTAGAAGAGTCAGGCCGACATAGGTTCCTAGTGCGGTATCGAAGATACACTCGGCCAAGAGAAACTGCCAAATATCAACCTGATGTTCCGCAGCATAACCTGAAGCGACTCCCAAGAGAATGCCGTTGCTGAGAATGTAGAAGCCCAGGACCAGAGCCAGCACCACAAACATGATCGGATCGAAGAAGATCGTTCCAAAGAAGCTCCCTGAGTAGAGAAGGAATCCAGCGAATAGAATTGCTCCTCCCCCGCGAACCGCAAAAGCCCACCAGAACATGCCTAGTTCTTTCATAGGCTTCTCGAACCTTTGGATCTCTACTGACTCCGCCGTGGTCGACGCGATCACTGCTTTACCCGGGGTTTAAGCTCGACGGTTGTCTTTGCCGTCCGAAGGAGGAGCACCGGACACTCGGCAAGTTTTACGACTTTCTCTGCAATCGATCCGAAGACGACGGGACGCCAACCCGACATGCCCTGCGTCGAGATGACAAGTAAGTCTGCATGCTCTCGTTCGAGCACCATCAAGACATTTCCCACAACGTCGTTTCCAATCTCCACCTTGAAGGTCGCTTCAACTCCTTGGCCGGCAAGGTGATCCACAAGATCAACAAACCTCTTTGCTGAATCCTCTTCGGCGTCGGCTAGAAATTCTTGACGCGGGTAGAATGCAGTTGGGAACTCCAAGCCGGAGACAATCGGCAACATTGGAATGACGTGAAGCAAGCAAAGTTTGGCATGAAATTGCTGTGCCATCTGACTTGCTGTCGCCAATGCGGCAATCGAAGAAGGGCTGAAGTCGATGGGGACGAGAATCTTCTTCGGGTGGAACATTGAAACAGTTGCTTCCGACATCATCGCTCTCCTAAGGGGCACATAACTTCGTGTCAGGCAGATTTATGCTCATCTAACTTCGAAGCATGAACTGAGCAGTATTGCTCGAAGTGGACTACTAAATTGACTTTGGAGGCTCAAGGAGGGCTTCCCGATCGCGTTTCCCATGCAGCGTGAGGAACGCTTTGAGAAGAACACGCGGGTCGTGATTCCCCTTGTAGACTGGATGCGGCTTTCGATCAATCCCAAGCAGCCCGTAAACTGCCGTTTGCGCGGAGCGGACCGAATACTCCACCGTAAATACCACATCATCTTCTAGTTCGCAGAATTGGCCGATGAAGGCAAGGTTCTTTGAACGCTCAGGGAGCACTGCAGGACGATCTCCGGCGGAGCGAGGCAAGAACTGACTCGTAATGAAGGGCATCATGCACGGTATACACGTGCTCTTACTCAATACCGCAGCGGCCTGTTCGCCTAGGTGAAGATGTCCCATGATCTCTGTCATGATCTCTCGCCCGGTGCACTCGGCCATTGGCTTTTTGACGAAGTTCCCAGGTTGATCGACAAATAGTCCGTATCCCCAAAACACATTGACATCGTCTGGTTGACCAAGGAAATGCGGTTGATGGGGCAGAACGATCGACGTTAGCCAGTTCGATTCCGGGAACGTGATGAGACCACCTTCCCCTGGGGCATTACCCGTTAGGTCGCGAATGCTAGTGAAGAAGTTTGGAGAACGAAGTGTGGTGGTGAAAGACAGCCACTTCGAATTCTCCGTGTTATTGCTAAAATTTGTGGGCTTCCCGCACTCTGGCTCTCTCGCAGAGATCTTCTTCCACAGAGACCAGGCACCGCCATCCGCGCGCGGATTCAGAGTGGCAGCTTGGTCCATTCCTCCAAAACTTGAGCCCTCGGTCATCGAGCCCAGTGTAGCGATCACAAAATCGGACGGCGACAAATGGATTGGTTCGGGATGTCCCCCTCGCTCGCAAACAATTTGCTCTACAGCGAAGCCATGGGAGTCGTTTACGGTGACGAGATCCAACACTTTCGTGTTCAGTGATACCTGTACCCCTCGCTCCTCCAACCACCGTTGAAGCGGTCGCACAAGCGAGTCGTATTGGTTGTAGACGGTTCGCATAATGCCACCCAAGGTGCTAAAGCCGGAGACCATGTGCGTGAACCGCACGAGGTAGCGCTTGAACTCCACGGCACTGTGCCAAGGCTGGAATGCAAAGGTCGTACACCACATAAACCAGAAATCAGTTTCGAAGAAGTCAGGTTCGAATTGATCGGAGATGGTGGTCCGCCCGAGCAATGATTCGGGTTCGACCCCCAGTCGCTCGATGGTCAGAATGTGACTTTCGCTCAAGCCGAAAAGCGGGGCATCTACGCTTTTGCCATTGCGGAACAAGCGGGACTTCGACGACGTTTTCATCGTTTTGTTCCAAGCGAAGATTTCTTCCGTCACCGACTGACTGTTGTCCATGGTGGGAATCGACGAAAAGAGGTCGAAGGTGCAAAGGTATTTACTCTCGATCATCCTGCCCCCACGCATGACGTAGCCGGCTTCCGGGGTTCCGTTCGCGTCGAGACTCCCACCAATCCTCTCTGAATCTTCGAGGATGATGATGTTGTGCCCCTTGAGCCCAGCATCCCGGATGAGAAAAGCTGCCGCTGCTAGAGAAGCAATTCCGCCCCCGATTACATAAATCTTCGTATCCTCTTGTAAAGCTCGCCTCTGGGTCATCGTTGCTCCTCTTTTCGCTGCGTCCAGCTTCTCAAGGCGTCTCGTAGATGATCTGGTTCCTTTTGCACACTCTGAGGCACCTTGTGGAAATGCCGGGTTCTCGTCGACAGAGCAAAAGAACACAGTTCTGCTAGTCAGTGAGTGCGAAGCTGAACGAACGTGGGGTCCGGCATACTCGGCTTTTCCTCCAGTCGAGAGTCCGCGCCGAGGCACATATGACGACAAACTTCACAACGCAAGCTCCGGCGCCTGCATCAAGCGGAAGCGCACCACCCTTGGGCGGTCCGGCTTTTTCACTGATTTCGGTCGGTCTCACCAGTGCGCAAGCCGCTAGCCTGCTGACGACGAATGGCCCGAACTCCATGCCCGACACATCCGTGCACCTAGTACGTAACGCCCTCTCAAAATTGTGGGCGCCCGTTCCTTGGCTACTGGAAGCATCCATGGTGTTGCAGCTTGTCCTGCATAAGTTCGTTGAAGCAGGAATCATTGCAGCCCTACTGATCTTCAACGCCGGACTTGCGTTTTTTCAGGAAAGCCGAGCCCAAGCGACGTTGAACGCCTTGAGGTCTCGACTTGCCTTGAACGCTTCCACTCTGCGCGACGGTGCCTGGACAATCATCCCAGCGGCACAGTTGGTCGTTGGAGACATCGTAAAACTGTCTCTTGGGGAAGTTGTAGCTGCGGATGCCCGCATCCTAGATGGCTCGGTTCTGCTCGACCAGTCGATGTTGACCGGTGAATCGCTGCCCGTTGAAGCCGGTTTGGGCGCTGACATGTTTTCGGGAGCGTTGGTGCGACGCGGCGAAGCGACCGCCTGTGTGACGGAGACAGGAGATCGCACCAAATTCGGACAGACGGCAGAGTTGGTACGGACTGCTCATTCCGTTAGTTCGCAGCAAAGAGCCGTCCTGAAAATAGTCAGGAATCTCGCCTACTTCAATGGCGGCGTCATCTTGCTCATGGGGGTTTATGCCCTTGCACACTCCATGCCTTGGAATGAGGTCATTCCGTTATTTCTTACTGCGGTACTCGCTGCGATTCCGGTAGGCTTGCCGGCAACGTTCACTCTTTCCTCTGCAATCGGCGCACGCTCGCTCGCCAGACTCGGGGTTCTCCCTACGAGTCTATCCGCCGTCGATGAGGCAGGTACTATCGACGTGCTTTGCGTCGACAAAACGGGTACGCTCACCGCCAATCAACTCTCCGTCGCGAGCGTGTCTCCGATGAACGGCTTCAACGAGGCTCAGGTTCTCGGGATTGCAGCTCTGGCTAGCTCTCTTGGCGGCGAAGACATTGTGGATGCCGCCATTCGCTCGGCCGCCGGGAAAAAGCCGTCCACCAACAATCCCAAACTGGTTACGTTCATTCCTTTTGACCCAGCAAGGAAAACCTCCGAAGCGACCGCAACCGATGCCGCCGGTTCCACGTTGAAAAATAATAAAAGGAGCGGCTTCAACGATATTCACCCTCGCTGCTCTGGATGCCGGAGCAGCAGGAACGGCAGCCAAACTCGAATCACGGGGGTTCCGTGTGCTTGCTGTAGCTTTCGGGCCCCCGGCGTCTCTTCGTCTCGTCGGACTCATAGCGCTCAGCGACCCTCCTCGTGCGGATTCGGCCCGCCTCATCTCTGAACTCAAAACACTTGGCGTCGAGACAGTCATGGTTACTGGTGATGCACCCGCGACCGCAGCTATCGTGGCCGGAGAGGTGGGTCTAAACGGACCGACATGTCCCCAAGGCCCCATACCGGAGACTGTGAAGCCGGATGAGTATTCGGTATTCGCGAGCATTCTCCCTGAGGGCAAGTTCAACCTTGTCAAGGCATTTCAGAAGAACGGCTATACGGTTGGAATGTGTGGTGATGGGGCAAACGATGCACCAGCTCTCCGACAGGCGCAGATTGGAATTGCTGTTTCAACTGCGACGGACGTCGCCAAATCCGCTGCAGGAGTGGTTCTGACAGAAGCAGGACTCAGCGGAATTGTGGCCGCCATCAAGACAGGAAGATTGATCTTCCAACGCATCTTGAGTTACACGCTGCGATCAACGACAAAGAAGATCGCTCAAATCCTGCTGCTTGCTTTCGGACTTCTGATGACCGGACAGGCCGTCTTAACGCCACTTTTAATGGTGATTGTGATGATTAGCGGAGATTTTCTATCGATGGCTTTCGCGACAGATCGAGTTCGCCCATCTGAAGACCCGAACTCTTGGGACATTGGAAAGATTACGGCCGCGGGAGTGGCACTGGGGCTGATGTTCCTGTCGTTCTGCGTCGCCATCCTCGCCGTCGGTAAGTACAAAATGCACCTTGACATCGATCATCTCCGCACGTTCTGCGTAATCTCTGTCGTCTATGGCAGCCAGGCGATCACCTATGCCGTCAGGGATCGGCAGCATCTGTGGGGTCTGCGGCCAACCGGTTGGTTAGTAATGTCCTCAACAGCCGAAATGCTGTTTATCTCAGTGCTCGCAAATCGGGGGATTGAGATGTCGTCCCTATCGGTTCGAGTGCTTTGTCTCGAATTTCTTGCGGCAACGGCTTTTTACTTAGTACTAAACTTAGCCAAAATCCCGGTTTTCCGGCGCTTACATATTACGTAGCCCGGCGTCGCTTAGTGAGCAAACCTATACAGTTTTGTCTTTCCACCAATGACATGCTGAACGGATGAGTACACATATCCCGCACGATCTCGACCTGCTTCACACGAGTCTCCTCATGGGAAAACTGCCTCGAAACCTGAGTTGGGCCGACACCGTCGATCTTATCGGTCGAATCGGCGAAGTCGAACCACATGGAAGTGATGAATTCGTATTTACGGTGGGCACGCAAAGGGCTTTCTTCAAACACCCGCACACGCATGAGCTCGGCGCAGAAGAAGTGTCCCGCTTAAGACAATTCCTTCGCGACGCCGGACCAGAGCTTGTGTCCGAGAAGACCATACAACCTTGCCGAAAGGTCGTGGTCATCGACCATCATGTTGCTCATGTCTATCAGGACATCGACGGGAAGGTTCCGGCGTCCGAGCATACGGTGCGTCCTTACGACCCGTTCGGGTTCCATCATCACTTAAGCCATAAGAAAGAAGCCCATTACAAATGGCGAACGCGTGCCTGAAGAGAATAAGTTTTATGAAGAGGTGGCCCAGGATCTGGCTCCTGCCAACGAAATCGTGCTTATTGGGCATGGCACAGGCACGAGCAGCGCCGTTGACCACCTGAGGAAATATCTGAAGGCCAATCACCCTGAGCTCGCGCAGCATGTAATTGCCACTGAGACCGCAGATCTATCTGCGCTGACCGAACCCGAGATTGAAGCGATCGCAAAGCGCCACATGATCTCCGTCGTTTAGCGAAACCAATACTCAGTATTTCAAAAAAAGGAATGGAGCAACCATTATGCCGATTCTGCCAGCGGGCACAATAGCACCGGAGTTCAGTCTTCACGTCACACCCGACCAAAAACTATCGCTGAGCGAATTGCGCGGAAAGCCAGTCGTTGTCGCCTTTTACCCTGCAGACTGGAGCCCCGTCTGCGGTGATGAGCTCAGTGTATTCAACGAAATCTTGCCCGAGCTGCTTAAGTACAACGCGGAGCTCGTTGCCATCTCGGTTGACGGTGCATGGTGTCATGACGCATTCGCAAAGCATAAGCATCTACATTTCCCGTTGCTCTCTGATTTCGAACCAAAGGGCGAAACGGCTCGCGCTTACGGGGCTTATCGCGAGAACGACGGAGTCTGCGAACGCGCGCTCTTCGTTTTAGACAAGAATGGCAAGATCACTTGGAGCTATTGCTCTCCGGTAGCCGTAAGCCCAGGGGCAGATGGCATTCTGAGTGCTCTTGAAGCGCTACCGAAGTAGGAGAGCCATGAGCAAATTGACCATACCTGTAAGCACCCAAGACCATCTCCAAGGCGACCCACATGCAGCTTGCAGCCTGGTTGAATACGGCGACTATGAGTGCCCATCCTGTGGAGAAGTGCAGCCAATCATTCAGAGTCTTCAAAGACACTTCGGAAACCAAATGTCTTTCGTCTTCCGGAACTTTCCTTTACGAGAAATTCACCCCTGGGCTGAGGCGGCGGCAGAGGTGGCAGAACTCGCCGGTAGTCAGGGCAAGTTCTGGGAGATGCATAATCTCCTTTTCCAGCATCAAGAAGACTTGAGCGAAGGCGGACTTCAACAGTTAGTCAGTCGTATGGGATTGAGTGAGAAAAAAATGCAACAAGCAAGCATGAACGGCATGCTGCGAAAGAAGATTGAAGCTGATCTTGCCGGTGGGATTCGCAGCGGGGTCAACGGGACACCAACCTTCTTTCTCAACGGAGACCGGTGTGACGGCCCCACTGACTTCAACTCCTTGGCCTCGCTCATGGACCAGGTCCTCGTCTCAAACGGAGACTAGGGCACAATCACGATCGAACCTGATTCGTCTTCATTCTTTACAGCGGCGAGAGCCTTGTGAGCATCGACGAGTGAAAAGATCGTTACCCGAGGTTGGAACTGGAGTTGCTGCGCCAACTCCAGGAAATCCCGCGCATCGTCGCGAGTCATGTTCGCCACGCTGCGGATCTGCCTTTCTCCCCAGAGCAACTTGTCATAGTCGAACGCGGGCATCTGGTCCAGATGAATCGCGTTCACTGCCAAAACTCCGCCCTTGCGAAGGCAACGAAGAGCATCGATCACTACCTTGCCGCTGGGAGCGAACGTGATGGCTCGATCGAGCTGGACGGGCGGACCAGCATCTTCAGCCCCCACCCAGGTTGCACCGAGAGCTGTGGCAGAGTCGCGATGAGCCTTGCCGCGGGTCACGACATAGACCTCACACTTCCAGAACTGCAAGATGCGAATAGCCAACGCCGCAGAACTACCAAACCCGAACAGGCCCACCCTCTCCCCAGGCAAGACTCCGGCAATACGCAGGCTCCGGAAACCGATGATGCCCGCGCAAAGGAGGGGAGCGATCTGAGCACCGTCCAACGGGCCTGGCAGTGGAAACACGAAGTCTTCGCGTACAAGCACGAACTCCGCATACCCGCCATTCACCGAGTATCCAGTGAACACGGGATGGTCGCAGAGATTTTCCATTTGGTTCCGGCAGAACCAGCAATTACCATCCGTGCCACCGATCCATGAGACCCCTACCCGCGTTCCAAGTGGTAGTCGGACAGTGCCAACATCAACAACCTCTCCCACTATCTGGTGCCCCGGAATGATCCTGGGTAACAGGGCTGGCAGATCTCCTTCCACGATGTGCAGATCGGTACGGCAGACACCGCAGGCAAGTACCCGGAGGAGGAGGTGCCCGGCCACAGGCGTCGGGCGCGGGACTTCCATTATCTCGACCAGTCGATCAGGACTGGAAAGCTTTGAATCGTAGACAGCGGCTTTCAAGTCGGACCCCAGTTAAAAAAGATTTGTCCCTGTGCAAAGGGCTGCGTGGATTTTCTGCTAGGGCATTCGAGCTTTACTGAGCAGTATTGCTCATAGCACCCTCTTCAAGCCACACAAGAAGGGTGGTTCGATGAGCAAAAGAACTCAGATATGCCGACTTGGCGTAACGATACTCAAGCAGAGCGACAGTTTGCTGTGGACGATATCGCTTAGAACTACTATCGATTCTCAAGCCAAGAGGCACATAAGAAAGAAGGCAGTTATGGCATATCAGTCCGTCAATCCCTACACCGAAAAGCTGGAAAAAGAGTTCGCATCCCATACCGATAAAGAGTTGGACGGCATCATAGCGCAGGCCCACGCCGCATTTCAAAACGACTGGCGCAGCAAGACGATGGAGGAAAGAAAAGCCCTCATGAAAAAAGCGGCGGCTATCCTGAGAGCACAGCGAGTCGATTTCGCCAAGCTGATTACCCTGGAGATGGGAAAGCTTTTCAGCGAAGCGTTAGGTGAAGTGGATCTTAGCGCCGATATCCTGGATTACTATGCCGACAATGCGGCCTCGTTTCTGGCGCCGGAAAAGCTTGCTGTCGACGAAGGTGAAGCCTACATCGAAAGCGATCCGATCGGCGTGCTCTTTTGCGTCGAGCCATGGAATTTTCCTTATTATCAGCTTGCACGAGTGGCCGGGCCAAATCTGATGGCTGGGAATACTCTGGTTGTGAAACACGCAGCCAACGTTCCTCAGTGCGCCCTGGCGTTTGAGAAGCTGTTCTACGATGCAGGAGCTCCCAAAGGCGTTTATACGAATGTGTTCCTCTCCAACGAGCAGTCTGCAACCGCCATTGCGGACAAGCGCATCAAGGGAGTCGCACTCACGGGAAGCGAGAGAGCCGGATCTGCAGTCGCTGCTGAAGCAGGAAAAGCGCTCAAGAAGAACACCATGGAATTGGGCGGAAGTGACGCTTTTCTCGTTCTGGACGATGCCGACATGGATACGGCGATCAAGTGGGGTGTCTGGGGACGCATGAACAACACAGGGCAATGCTGTGTCGCGGCAAAGCGCTTCATCCTCGACGAAAAGATTGCGGATGTCTTCCTAACCCGCTTTCAGGAGGAGCTAAGCAAACTGATTCCAGGTGATCCCATGGACGAGAAGACGACCCTTGGGCCACTATGCACGGCAGGCGCCCTTGACCTAGTCCAGAAGCAGATTGATACAGCCCTCAGCGGTGGCGCTAAGGTTCTCATGGGTGGTAAGCGACTGGACCGGCCGGGATATTTTCTTGAGCCTACTGTTCTCACCGATATCACGCCACAGAACCCCGTCTACTACCAGGAGTTCTTCGCACCCGTGGCTCTCATCTTCCGCGTAAAGAACGAGCACGAGGCGATCAGGTTAGCGAACGATTCCCCCTACGGGCTCGGCGGAAGCGTGATCACCACAGACATTGTGCGCGGCAAGCATATCGCCAGCCAGATCGAGACCGGTATGGTGTTCATCAATCAGGCCACCTGGACGGCACCCAATCTGCCGTTCGGCGGAATCAAGAACTCCGGCTACGGACGTGAGTTGTCGGATCTTGGCATCGGGGAATTCATCAACAAGAAACTCGTCCGTGTAGCTTGATCCCGATCCCACATTCATGGCTCGCATCGCCTTAGAAAGGAGGTGTGGAGTGTCGAGAGACTTCCCACGCCTCCTTTCCTTGTAAGCAGGAGGGGCCTATAGCTCCGTGAATTCGGGAGTGTAGTCTTTGAAGAGCCCTGTACCCGGGTACATAATGCGGACGGGTTCGCGCTCGTCAAACTTCGTCATCTTCGCCCATCGCCACGCCTGGATCATCTCTGAAGAATGGAAGTACAACGTCTCGGCCTGCAGCACAGCGGTGGCGACAACAATCATCTCCGCCACTTCCTCCCACCTGTTATCACTTACCACCGCCATGCGGGATATGTGAGCCGTATGCCGCTGAAGGAAGCGCATCTCGTCCCAGCGAGCCCCCCAACCGGATCCCAACATTCCGGTAAGGTCCGCGAGGATGCCGATAGGCTTCCTGCGTTCATCGATAGCGAAGTCGATCTGTTGGCAAATGGCTGCAATGTCGGAAGTTGTGAGTTCCCCGATAACCTTGAAGCCGAAGGCGGGTCCACCGCTCTCTTTCAGTCGTTCGATCATATCTTCAGTTTACGCACTATGCCTTCGTCGTGGCACGTATGCCGAGTCTGGGATGCTCTATTCCTGCAAAGGTCGTCTCGGTGCCTTCGGAAGATTCACTACTGAGTTCGGCCTCTTGTTAGCTGTGACGTCTTCGATGACTTGGCCGACATAATCGATCGTTCCGTGCAGCATGATGTCCGTAAAGCCTGCAATGTGAGGAGTGACAACAAGCTGGGGGAACTGGAGCAACGGATTGGATAAAGCGAGTGGTTCGTTCTTCACTACGTCCAGACCTGCCGCCGCTATCTGGCCTTCTTTTACTGCTTCAATCAGCGCCTGTTCGTCGACGAGCGCGCCGCGAGCGATATTAACGAGGATCGCTCCACGCTTCATGGCATGAAGCATATCCGAATTGATTAGGTCTTCGTTTGCCTTGCTGGCAGGGATGCCCAGCACGACATAATCCGCATCGGCGATCGCCTTCTTCAATTGATTAGGAGAGTACGCCGTCACACCGTGAGGTGCGTTCTCGGGATGTTCGTCGGTCGCCACGATCTTCACGCCGAATGCTCTTAGCCGCTCGACGATCCTTTCGCCGATTGCGCCCAACCCAACGATGCATACGGTCTTGCCGCTCAACGCGGGGTGGATTTGCGTGGGATGCAGGGCACGATCTTCCTCAGACTTGAGAAAGGTACCGAGACGCCTCGATGCGGCGAGCAGAAGTAGTATGGCAAACTCAGCAACCGACTCGGCGTTCCCAGTCATCCCTGATGGTGCGGAAGATACCCAGATGCCGAGCTCGCCTGCCGCCTCAAGGTCGACATTCTCATATCCTGCTGTGGCCGTCTGAATAAATCCAAGCTTTGGCTGCGAATTCAGATCCTCCCTCGTAACGGGCCCCATAGCCACAAGTATCTCCAAATCTCGGGTCGGAGGCTCTTCTCCTTCGATCCAAGAGAGCACTTCGCGGTCCGAAAACTTTGCGCGTAGGCCCTCGAGGAGTTTCTCGGAAAACTGATCTTTTTGGTGAATGAATGCGATCTTCATGTTTTACCTTTCGAAAGCCTATTTCTTCTTGTCGTCGATCTGCCCATGAAACGTCCGCTAATTCTGGGTGTCCCCATTAAATGCACTAAAACAGGTGAGCCTTGAATGTCAGCTCGAACGCAGCACTCAGTTGATTGTGTCTCCGCGCTTGAGCGTCGGTTGAGCCGAAAGATTGCTGCCCGGCGAAATCGCCCCGGAGCTCGGGCCTGAAAGTAATGTATGTGCGAGGATGCAGATTCAACCCGACGGTGGCTTCGCTATAAGTTCCCGGTGTCGCGACACGCACACCATGAGGGTCAGAGAACCACTCAACCCGGGTATTCAGATAAGCTTTGTCGCTGAACTTGAACGAGGTGATCGCAAAGGCACCCTGGGTCGAGGAGGTGTGCCGACCGTTAGCAGGATCGCTCGTGTCCGCCATGTAATGAACCTGCAGAACCTGTGAGATGCGGGGGGTCCACACCTCACGCGCTTGCAACTCCGATAGGGTCTGCCATGAGCCGATATGCCCTTTGATCGCCGATGCTGGCTCAGGCCCGGAATAGACCGTGGCCAGCCATTGCCGTTCCTTGCGGCCACTTGGCCGATAGATAGCGCGTGCGATGTAGTCCGGCGCACGACCACGCAACTCGAAGGCAGTGTTGTAGCCCATAACGACGCCGAGCACGAGATCAAGGCGCGCCGCCGGATGCAGAGTAGCCTGCAGCGCTGTGCTGCCGACCTCGTAGTGAATCCAGTAGTAGCTTTCGGAGTAAAGAGGGCGGTATGGCGACATCAGCGTCTCATATCCAGTCGGATTGTTGATCCTTCCACCGGCCCAGTCGATGCCGCGCTTGAAGAGAAACGGCGTGTGAAGCAGCAGGTAAGCTTGCCGGAAGTCGGTACCCCACCGAGCGCTGCCGGGCCCGAAGTTATCCAGCGGGCGAAGCAGTGCCGCATCGGAGCCGACATAGAAGTCTGTGCGAAAGCCAAGTGAGAGCTTCTGCGTCGTCGAGCGGTCGATGATGAGCCAAGCCCCGTTCAACATGAGCTGGTTGCTGAATCGATTTGCGGTTGGTGCTTCGATGACTAGGCCGCTGGCATGCGAGACGGTGGTGATACCTCCGTCAACCCAACCGTAGGCTCGAATACGGTGAGCGTGCGCGAAGACGATGACGGGAAGCTTGACCGAAAGCAGGGGAGCCAGATCTTCCGGGTAGATTCCGCCAAGGAATGGCCGCAGGTCAGGTCCAGAATCCGCCCGGCCCGACAAGGTCGCGGCTGCCTGACCCTCGCCAGGCTTTGCCTTAAACTCCGTCGTCTGACTGCTGTCCTGTGCATGGGCTTGCCGATTGAGGCACAAGCCGCCGAGGCAGAACGCGAAGGAGAGTGCCATCACCCTGAGACGCCCAGACGACGAGTGTCGAACGATGTGCAATTTTGGCAGGAAGTTGTCTCGCATCCCGCTAAGCCGTAACCGCAGGCACGGCCAACAAAATCTTTTTAGTTTGAGCAAGACCAGTCTCGCGTATGACGAAGCTGAGAATGATCGCGACCACGACCCCGACGACGAGGGGCACGAAGGCATGCTGGAAGCCCTCCAGGCTAAGTGGCTGATCCTGCGACGGGAGCATGAGTCGCGAGATGAAAGGCGAGATAAGACCAGTGGTTAGAAAGACCAGAAAATTCATCACTCCTGCCGCGGTCCCCTTCACTCCGGCGGGGTTTGCCTCCTTGATCATCGAGAACGGAATCATTGCGGCACCCGAGGCGATACCCATCACGAGGGCCACCGAGTATCGAGGAAGCGTTCCCACGGGCACATAGATCGCGGCCAGACCCGAAGCGAGAATCAGAAGCCCACCACCGATAAGTACCGGTTTGCGGCGACCGAGCTTGTCAGAGATATAGCCAAGCAAAGGGCAGCCGATGACCCACCCGATAGGAACCATTGAAGCGTCACTTGCAGCTGACGACATCGACATATGCTCGCCGTTATGCAGAAAGGAAGTCGCCCACACCAGCGCGCCAATCGTGGTTGGCACGAAGAGGAGGCCGCCGATGATACCGGCGAGCCAGCTTTGTGGATTGCCGAAGACGATCTTGAACGGCGCAAGCAAAGCCTGCGTTGACAGGGGGGCATGATGCTCGGGGCTGTCTCCCTGTTCGCGCGGCATGATGAGCCAAGTGGCCAGGGCCAGAACGAAACCCAAACCCGCGAAGATGAGCCAGACCCTCTGCCACTGCATGTGAAAGCCGCCGAGCGGATCGATGGCCATGTGCACAGGTTTCGAACCGAACGCCGCTCCTGCCATGCCGAGACATTGAGTAAATCCTACGAAGATAGCCAGCATACGAGCGGGTAGATATCTCGCGGCAACATAGGAAGAGCCGATGAAAGCGAAAATCGCACCGATCGCCTGCAGGACGAACCCGATCGCCCCGGCGGGTTCGCTACCCTGCGCAAAAATGATGCAGCCTACCGCGACCAGCGCGATACCGTAGGGGATGGTGCGATGCGCTCCGTAGCGATCAAGTAACTGTCCGGCTACAAGTGCCATGAGTGCATAGGCAACATAGTATGCGGAGATGATGCCCCCGATATGGTTGCCACCCCACGCGACGGTTAACTCGCTTTGCATGACGCCCGGGGCGGATCGAACAGCGTACTGGTAAAAGTAAAAGATGGCGCAGAGAAGCCAAGTTAGAACATAGATGGGTTTCAAGGTGATTGGGGTCTCTGCCTTGGAAGCAGTGTCCAGCGCGAACGCTTTGGGGTCGATGATGATGCCTCCGATAAAGCGGATAGTTGAGTTTTGGGGTCAAGTAATTTAGATCGAACTTGTGCGCGTCATAGGATCCTTGGGGGACGGGCGTTGGCTGCCGCGACGAGGTGACCCCATGAGATGAGCTCCGCGGTGCAGTCATCGCGATCAATAATGCATTCGATCAGAGTAGGTCCATCCAGATTCGCTTCTGCCGCCTTGATCGCAATTGCAAGCTCCGCACCATTCGTGGCGGTGCACCCGAGGCCACGCCCGTCCTGCGCGTTGAAGACCTTCATCAGCCCAGCGTAATCCCAGTTCTTGACGTTGTTATACGGGCCGTCGTGAATTTCGACCTCGATAGTGTAGCCGTAATTATTAATAAGGATGATGATGACGGGCAGCTTGCGCCGGATCATTTGGGCTACCTCCTGGGCCGTAAGCTGGAAGGACCCATCACCAACGAGTACAAGGGTGCGTCGATCTGGTAAACCGACCGCGTATCCAAAGGAAGATGGGATTGACCAGCCGATGTGCCCCCACTGCATCTCCACCTCAAAGCGGGCACCGAGCGGAAGTTTGAGTTGTGTGCCGTTGAACCACGAGTCGCCCGTCTCTGCGAAGACCGTGGTCGTTGAAGTGACCAGGGGTCGAATCTGGCGCATCATCTCGGCGCGCATCAGCTTTGCGGTGGGATCTGCCGCGACCTCCGGCGTCGCTTTCTTCACCAGTCGCCGGTACTCGGCCATCGTACCGTCCTGCTTGCTTACTTTACGTGTAAGAGCCTGAAGGAAGTCGCGCAGTTGAATGGAGCTGAAGTCGTGACCATCAAAAGAGATGTGGTTTGTATCCGCTGTCATCAAGGCTGGCCCGGATGGGAGCGCAGTCCAGCCCACGGTCGAGTAATCGTTGAAGACAGCCCCGATCGCAACGACGCCATCGGACCAGTCGACCAGTTCACGAGCGCAGCCAGAGCTGACTTCACCCCAATAAATACCCACGAATTGCGGGTGCTCTTCTGGGAAAAATCCCTTTGCAGCCGCCATCACCGCCACACTGCATCCGAGTGCTTCGGCAAGCGCGATCGCCTCCTTCTCCGCCCCGGCAGACCTGATCTTGCTTCCGATCAGGATGACAGGCTTCTTCTTCTCGTTGATAAACAGAAGTGCCGCCTTTACTGCAGCTTCGAGAGTGGCAGGATCGCTTGCCTCGGAGCCGATCACCGCACTGATGGGTCCGGGCTCGGCGCAAGGCTGGGCCGCGATATTGCACGCGATCTCAATATAAGCGGGCTTTTTCTCGCGGAGAGCGGTACGAATCGCGTGGTCAATCAGGCTCGGCGCGTCAGCTGCCGACGTGATGGAAACTGCAGCACACGTGATTTTCTTTGCCATCTCGAGTTGGTAAGAGAAGTCATGTGTTCCGAGGGTGTGATGAAGCAAATGCCGGTCCGCCGCATCGTTGCTGTTGGGCGAGCCGGAGATGAGAATGACCGGAAGGTTCTCCGCGTAGGCTCCGCCAATCGCGTCAAAGGCGGACAGGGCACCGACGCTAAAGGTCACTACCGCAGCAGCGGCACCGCAAGCCCTTGCATAACCTTCGGCACTGAAACCGCAGTTCAGCTCGTTCGAGCAGTAAACCTGTTGCAGATCCTTATTCAGGAGGAGTTGGTCGAGTAGCACAAGGTTGTAATCGCCAGCAACCGCGAAGTGGTGCTTTAATCCAATCTCAACAAGGCGAGTAGCGAGGTAGGTTCCAACTGTTTGCAAAACGTTCTCCTGGAGAAGGCAGCGTTCGTGAGGTGCTTTAGGTCATGTCACCGCGAGAGGCCGCTGCGCAGTGACGGCGAGACAGCAATTGTTTTCATGCTCCCCGAGCAGTTTGCCCCGTTTCCGTAGAGCTAATGCTTAGGAGAAGCTCTGGGCGAAGACGACAACAAGAGTTCAGGGCTGAATAAAAGCTTTTCAGTTGATCGCTTCTACAAGAGGCGATTTCATTTCTCACGGTATATCTCAATTTCATTTGTGAAATGTGCAGGAACAAGTGGCATCCATCTGCGTCTGATCCTCTACTCAAGGAATGCGCGATACTGTGCATTTATGCTCACAAAGGACGAATCTCGAATCACCTATACGATCTCAGATCACAATGCGGGCGGAATCACGGCTGGGTGTCGTTTGCTTTCTTCGTTGGAGAGTTGCGAATCAGTGCCACGCCAGAGGCGGTCACGCACAACGAAGTGCATCGCCTGGCTCATGCGCGCACTAAACGACGACATCCAGCCTACGAGCTGTGAACTGATCATTCGAGCAAATGAAGAGGGCTCTGCGATGATGGAGCTTGCTCGGTGGGGCTTCGTCCCTTTCTTTCACAAAGCCGAGAAGTTTGCGCCGAACACGTTCAACGCACGGGCCGAAGGCATCGAGAAAGCTCTATGTGGCGGGATTCTGTTGAGGCTAAACGATGCCTGATTCCCGCCGATAGCTTCTTCGAGTGGAAGCACATCGCAAAGAGGGGCAATCCTAAGTACGAATTCCTGGTAGGAGGAGGCGTGCCCTTTGCCTTCGCCGGTCTCTGGAGCGGCTGGACGAATCCCGTGGACAAGACCGAGCTGCATAGCTTCACCATCATCACAACCGACCCGAACTCCCTGCTGGAGAAATACCACAACCGAATGCCCGTGATTCTCAAACCCAGTGAATACACACGATGGCTGACGGGTGATCGAGTTCCGATCGAACTACTGAGGCCCTTCAATGCAGAAGCGATGACCGCGACATGCGTTGACCCTGGGACCGCAGTTACTGCGAAAGAAGCAACTCTCTTCGACAGCCTCTAAAGAAGAAGCACGATGATGGATTAGCCAGATTGAGGGAAGAGGTCTCTTCCCTGCTGCATCCGGCGAAAGACCGCCGTCTTCCGTTACCCATCTCTGCGGGGACACCCCGCAACGCCCGAACTACAATTCATGCTTTCCGCGCCCAGCAAGGAAACCAAACCTGCTGAGGGGTCTCCCCTGGCGCGCGCAAGAAGCACCCTAATCTTCCGCGTTCCCCCACCCCACCTGGCAAAGAGCGCCCGTCGGGACCCCGACTCGCTTGTGCAGACCGCCTGCGGCGCCCTCCATTTCATTCCGGGTAGGGAACCCTCCTCTTGCACTTGCCGCCCCCGCTGGCGTGGGCCAGGGCCAAGGCGTGTTTGGAAGCAAACACAGCAAGGCCATTCAAAAGCGAGGAACCAACACCATGAGCAACATCGCCACCATGCCCACCAACCCCAAGCCCCAGACCTCTAAAGAAGTCATCGCCGCCAACGTCCAGCTCCTTATCGAGCAGCTAGAAGCAGGACACAGTGAAGGGCTTACCGCCTACCTCTCGGCCATGGGCAAATTCCACAACTATTCATTTGGCAACATCCTTGAGATCGCACGGCAGAAGCCAGACGCAACCCGCGTTGCAGGGCTGTATGCGTGGAACCAGCTGGGACGCAAGGTGATGAAGGGACAGAAGGGCATCCGCATTTTGGCCCCGATGATCGGCGGCCGCAAGAAGAAGGACACCGAAGCCAACAGCAGTAAAGACGCGGCAGCAATTGACAAGCCCGTCCTGGTCGGCTTTCGAGCCGTCTATGTCTTCGATGTAAGCCAGACCGAAGGCGCAGAGCTTCCCGACCTGAACGAGCGGGTCAAGGGTGAGGTTGGCGACTACCGCGAGCGTTTGGTCGACTTCATCATCGCCCAGGGCATTCAGCTTGAGTTCAAGGAATCAATTGCACCCGCGTTAGGGATGAGCTACGGCGGCAAGATCGCCATTCTTCCCGGACAGGCACCAGCCGAAGAGTTCAATACGCTTGTCCACGAGGTCGCGCATGAACTCGAACATAAGGCCGAGAGACGCACCGCCACCACGAAGACAGTACGCGAAACTGAGGCCGAGGCGATCGCCTTTGTTGTTAGCCAGACAATCGGCCTAAACGCGGGTAATGCCGCCGCTGACTACATTCACCTTTATGACGGCAATGCCACACTCCTCACCGAAAGCCTTGAAGTCATCCAGCGAATCTCATCCTTCATCCTCTCTGCGATTCAGCCGCTCGCAGTGAAGGCGGAAGAAGAGACTACCGACACAGTCGCAATTGCGGAGGTGGCGTAATGCAAACCATTCTTCGCATCATTGAAAGGGCTGGAGGCTGGAATCCCGGCCTCTTCATCAAGATCGAAAACGCTCCTTACATGGCACTTGTACTTGAAGCCATCGAAGCAGGACCATCCGGCCTTCCGACCATCTCTGTTACCCACTATGGCGAGCAGAACGGCGACCTCATGCGCGACCCGGAGATGTGTTTCGAGCTTCGAGATGGAGAGCTAGACCCTTGGTACTATCGCAACGACTATGTAGGCGTAGAGCAATGGAGCCGGAACAACGTACGCGGCCAATACATTCAGCTTGCCAACCTGCACGCCCAACATCAGCGATTCGCGAAGGTTTGGGACAACAGCCTTAGCTGCCAGGGCTTCGCCGAAGCCTACGAACAGCAGTTGACCCAACCCGCATAAAGACCAAAGCAGGGAGCGGACAGGAGAGCCGTGCCCCGTCTCAGTGCCCACACCGAAAGCTAAACCCACGAAGAAGACAGCCGAAAAGCAGATCGCAGCCTAAACCCAGGAGCGGGAGTCAGCCCACCGGTTCCCGCACCGTCCCAAAAGGAGGACACCATGTTTCAGTTCAGCTACAAACTCAAAGTCTCCGAACGGGTGAAGGCGAAATGCGACCGGCACCCACGCTATAACCCGGAGCGGGAGGGAAGAAGTGGCATCAAGGGCGGATGCTCAACATGCTTCTCTCTTTACGACCTGCATCAGGCTCGGCTGTCGCTCGACTCTGCACACCATGAGTTCCTGAGGAAGGCTATTCCGTGGACCCAGGTTTCCAAGCCGCGCAAGAAGGCCGAAGGGAGCGCGAGTTCTCAGTCGTCTTCGGCGCTTTAGCCCCCGGCGGGTTGCGTCCCAGCCCCTCACTCTCTCACGCCCACCCGAAGCGGGCGGCAGGGTCCAGTTCCCTACCCCTGCACCCCTCCCTCTCGGAAAGACATCTCAAAGGCGAAGACCATGAACAGAACCGAGGCAACAGTTCGCAACATGCTCTCAGCGATCGAAGCTCCTTTACGACGTAGGCGTTCTCAGTGACCGTGGCATGCTCCCAGGTCTCGACGGGATTACGGCTACAAACCTGATCGAACGACTCTCCCTGCTCAAGTACCGCAATGCCCGCGGCTCTCATATCTACATCCGCCCTTCCGGGGAGCATCGCTACACTGCCCTCGACGACCTCTCCGAGGTCTCGCTCGCGAGGCTCGCCGCTGACGGCTTCGCTCCGTGCGCCGTCGTCGAGACCAGTGCCGGCAACTTCCAGGTCTGGCTCAAACACCCGGCAGTCTTTCCCAAACTCCTCGGCACCTTTGCAGCGCAGACGCTGGCAGCTCGCTACGACGCCGATCCGAGCGCTGCAGACTGGAGGCGGTTCGGCAGGTTGCCCGGTTTTACGAACTGCAAACCGAAGTACAAGCGCCCGGATGGACTCTTCCCTTTCGTTCATCTTAGGAGCAACACCGGTGGGCAGTACCCGATGGCCGAGACCTTCGTCAGGGAGATCACCAGGCTCTACGAAGCACGGGAGCAGGAGCGTGAGGCAAGACGCCTGCAGGCTTCTCTTTCTCCCCAGAGGGGACCGAGGTTGTCCAATCTGTCGCTGGAACGCTTCCGGACCTCCAGCAAGTATCAGGACCGCCCCGCCGCTGCAGACATCGCCTTCTGTGTCGCCGCTTACGCCAATGGCATGGATGAAGCCAGGATCGAACGTGCCCTTGAAGACGACTATCTCTCATGCGATCCCAGTCCCTCCAAGCGCTCCTCCTACATCCGGCGAACCATGACGAAAGCGAGAGACTGGGCGATCCGCTAAGCCATTCAGTTCTGCATCGCCATTGTGTTTCCCAGGATGGGTTATCGAGGCCGTCTTCCCTGCCCTGCTCTGAGCGGGCTGCAGCGATCTTCCGTACATGAGGATGAAGACGTTGAACAGGGCGGCTCCCTTCCGGTTTGCCTTTCTGTCTGCGTTCAGCGTGCCGCGCTCAAGACACCCACGCCCTTCGGACGCACGCTCTCCTTCCCAGAACCCGCTATGCGCCTCTGCGAGGTGCGGACTCCTGCCCCAAGACAAGCTTGAGTCCCCTTCCGCAGATCCTATCCAGTCGCCGAGGGAGTGGGTCGCGACGGCACACCCGTTGGGCAAGCATGTACCGCAGACAGCGGACAAACCAGAAGAAACGGAGCCCAACACCATGTTCAACAAAGTCATCCTCATCGGCCGCCTCGGACAGAACGCAGAAGCCAAAACCGCTCAGAACAACAAAGACTATGTCGTCCTCAACATTGCAACCCAGGAAAGCTGGAAGAACGACAAGGGCGACTACGAGAACCGAACCGAATGGCACCGTGTCTATGCCTGGAGGAATCTCTCGAAGTTCGCCAGGACGCTCCAGAAGGGGCAGCTCATTACGTTGGAGGGAGTTCTCCGGTATCGCGAGGTCGTGGAAGATGTCGAAGGAGCTAAGTTCAAGCACCGGATCGCTGAGATCCATGCCATCAGCATGAAGCGGCTCTCGAAAGTTGAGGCCGATGATGATCCTTCGGACGGAGCTGACGACGAGTAATCGTGACCCATGTGGATGGGCTTTGCAGCCCATCCACCTTTATGATCCTGATTTCTGAAACGACTATCCCCGCGTTCCTTCCTCCAGCTGATCGTCGCGCCAAAGCTTCGCTTGCTTCGCCTGGACGCCATCTCGGTCCAGCTGTGTCAACCGGAGTTTCCACTTCTCAACAAGCTTCGAGGCTTGTCTGCTGCGCCGCTCGGCTCGCGCCAACATGCGTTCGGCATGTGCTCGGTTGCGATCTGGCGGCGAGGCTCGCACAACTCAGTCATTTTCCCATAATGCAGAGGAGCTCATGTAACAGGAACATGTCTACATGTTTACTTAGCGACAAGTCTTCTAAATTGCTGCCGCCTGACAACTCGCACAGCCGTGCGAGTTTTTGTCCTATCCGATTCCTGCGAGAAGTGTTGCCACCTGACCAGGACTGGGTCCACGCCTCTCTTACTTGGATTGTCTTCGGTCGAGCTTCAACCGAGAGCGCTCCAACTCCTCGGCAAAGAGTCTTTCGTCTGGAAGCACCGTCTTGTATTCAGCGGCAAGCACCTTGTTTGGAAGATTGTCCAGCGCATAGTGAGCTTCAGAAGCGCCCTTCTCAGCACAGAGGATCAAGCCCACGGGCGGATTCTCCCCTGGCTTCATCCAATGTTCCCGTGCGTAGTTAAGATAAAGGTGCATCTGGCCGGCATCCGCATAGCCAAACCGCCCTGCTTTGAGGTCGATGATTACCAGACAGCGCAATCGACGGTGAAAGAAGATGAGATCGATTCGGAACCACGTGTCGTCAATTCGGAGGCGCCGCTGCCGGCCGAGGAAGGCGAAATCGTCCCCGAGCTCCAGCAGGAAGTCGGTCAGATTGAGAATGAGTGCCTCTTCCAGGTCGGACTCCGAGTACTCGTCCTTTAACCCGAGGAATTCGAGGACGAACGGATCCTTGATAGCTTCCTCCGGTGTCACAAGATCTTCGGATGAAGGAATCTGCTGTTTTTCCAGCATGGCCGCTTTCGTCTGAGAGAGCGCGAGACGTTCGTAGAACTGGCTTCCGATCTGGCGATCAAGCTGCCGTACCGACCACCCGGAGCGCAGTGCCTCCGTTTCGTAGAAAGTACGCGCAAGGGGATTCTTGACAGAAAGTAGTCTCACGTAAGCCGACCAAGGCAACGGGAATCTGGATGCGAGCTCCGAGAGGGGCACCGATTTCTCAGACAGCGTCTGAAAAATCTGCTGAGTCGGCCACTCCATGTAGAAGCGTCGCATCTGGCTCAGGTTGACGGCGCCAAAGCCGCGCCCGAACTGACGGGTGAGATCACCTGCCAGTTGTTTGATCAGTTCTTCTCCATACTCCGCCCGTTTGTCGCCTCGCTGCTCGTATTCCACGATCCGGCGACCGATCTCCCAATAGCTGGCCGTCATCAGGGCGTTGACGCTTCGAATCGAGGCTGCCCGAGCTGCCTCGAGCAATCCAACAATTTCGTTTCGTATGCTGCCGTAGCCCTCAGGCCCGATCAGGTCAGTCGCTTCCGCGTTTTCATCCTGCTTATCTGACACCTGGCGCTCCCACAATTCATCCTCGTTGGCGCTGCGGAAATCGTATCCGTGACTCACAGCGCAGCCCTCCCACATTATGCCCCAGCGAGTCCCCGATCGCGGATTGGAAGCTCAGAGCCCGAGGCTATCGTTGACCGCAGTCGCGATCTCCTGATCGGACCCAAGATAGCGTTCTGTGGTCTGGATCGACGAGTGCCCGAGCAGGAATTTAATCTGCTCTAGATCCCCCACCGGCCTTCCGGCACAGCTTCGCGCAGGTCCGCCGGAGATCATGAGCCCCGAAGCGCTCGATCCCGATCTCCTTGGCCGCCTGCTCGACGACCGACCACACAGCCCAATCACTCAGCGTCTCTCCCCGCACCTTTCCGTTCTTCCCGACGGACCGAAGCAGCCGGCCCTTGTCGATCCCGGCTTCCTCCTGCCAGGCATCGATTCCCTTCTTGACCCAGACGGGTACGGCCACGGTGCGAATCCGCCTTCCCTTTCCTTCGAGGTCGGCAAGCACCCAGCGATTCTCCCGCTGCTGGAGGGTTGAGACTTCAAGTTCGGCGAGCATTGTTCAAGGGTCAATTCACTCATGACGAGTGCGATATAAATGCGCGATCGCGCACCTATACCTCGCGCTTCTTTAGCTTCCATTGAAGCTCCCCGCTACTCTCTGAAAGTGCTCATGCCGTCCAATTGGCGAGAAATTCAGCTGCTGTTCGGGTCGGTGAAATCCTATGCGCGATCAGAAGTGGAAGAGCGTATCCAACAATCCTCAACACCACCCTCAAATAGCATTGAGGTTCTTGTCGTCGAGCCGTTCAGACCTCCTGACGAGTTTATCGAATCGCTATATGTAATACCATACGAATGTGTACTGCGAAATATGTTACGAAACACAACACGTCTCTCATTGGATTTAGAAGACGCGAGCCCTGGGTATACTGATAATAAATGGTTTAATTGCAACACGCTTTACCGCACATTCTTTCGTTCAGCATGTGTTGCATAAATCGATACGCCCTGCGTTATGCATTGCACTTCGTACTGCAGCGCGTAATACATTACATAAAGCGAAAGTCGGAGGCAGCATGCCAGTTATCGTCGCGGCAAACCCAAAAGGTGGTAGCGGCAAATCCACCACCTGCATTGTTCTAGGAACCACGCTGGCGGCTCAGGGGGCGTCAGTCCGCATCATCGACGCCGACCCTCAGAGGACACTAGGCCGTTGGGGAGAAGGCAGTAGTGCCTTCCGAGAAATAGTGGTCACACCCACAAGCGGTGAGGACCTCACAGTTCTAATCGATAGACTCCAATCAAGATTTCAATTTGTTTTCATCGATGTGCAGGGCACAGCCAATCAAGAGATGGTCGCAGCCATGTCAAGAGCTGATCTAGTCTTGATTCCAATGCAGGCAAAAACCGCGGACGCGGAGGTCGCAACTAGAGCCATCGGCCTCTTACGAACTCAAGAAAATTTATTCAAACGCAGCATTCCTCACGCCATCGTCTTCATTAGGACAAGTCCGATCATTGTGACGAGAGAAGAAAAGGAAATTAGAACCAATATAGAGACGGCCGGTGTTCCCCGTTTTGTCGCCAGTTTGAACGAACGAACTGCTTTCTCTCACATCTTCGCCTATAAACAGTCGCTTGGAGAACTGAACTCCAAGGACACAAATGGCCTTCAGGCCGCTCAACAAAACGCTGTCGAGTTGACAGCTGAGATGGTTCAACTGCTTCGTAAGCAACTGGTGGCTACCGCATGACAATAACCAATACTTTTAAAGACTTAGCAGGAGGTGGCCTCGATGTATTTACACCAAAAGCCTCTTCATCGCAGGAAGATGCACCTTCTGCAAAGCAGTTGGAAAAGGTGGCGAAAGACGCAGGATTTGCACTCGATAATTTGCCAGTGACACGCAGAGTTCTGAAGAGCGGCAGAGTCGCCTCGAAGGAACGCGCCCAGCCGATGACCTTACGGATAAGGGTTAACGATTGGAACCGTTTTTCGTCCTTTTGTGAGAGAAACGATTACACCGTGGCGGAAGGATTTGAACGGCTTGCGTCCCTGGCAGACGAGCTCTAGACCCGAGGATGAAGATCCACCGGGAAGGCGTGCTAGCCCTTATATGAATGGACACAACCGACCAGCAAACCACGTAAAGTGATAACTTTCTTCAAAGGCTAACCATGAGTGAAATCCTAGTTCGAAAGCCTCGGGATTATGCCAAGGAACGCAAGGCGGCAATCGAGGCTAGCGTTGATCGAACCGTTGCGTTACGCGAGGATCGGGATACCGGTGCTTTGGGCGATGAAGTCATAAAGATGGCTCAGGCGCTTATTCTTTGCACGCTTCCTTATAGACCGACCGCAGAGCGCCAAGTCGTTCGGTCTGCTCGTCTAAGCGACGGATCTACCTTGCGCGTAACGTTCACCGCCGGCATCAATGGAATCGATATGGCATTTGGAAACGACCGCCACCTCATGGCATGGTTATTTGATAAAGCGATCAACTCAGACACCGCTTTCGTAACAATCAAGAGCGCCAGCGATTACTTACGAGAAACCGGGAAAAGTCGAAATGGCGATCGAGTGAAAGAGTTGGCTGCACGCTTGAGTCGCCTAACCGGGCTCGTGATCGGCATTGAGCGCCGCGGGGCTGGGTCAACTCAAACTGTAATGCTTCCAATGATCGCTTCCTCGAATCTTCCGAGCAATCTTACTGTTCAGCTTCGAGCTGAAAATAGCGGGCAGAGGTCGATTCCTGGAATGGAAAATCCCTTTGGAATCCAACTTGAAGAGCGATTCTTTCAAGATATAAAAAAACATCACGTTGCCATCCCGCGAAGGCTGTGGATGCAACTCCAAGGGCAAAAAGGCGGGCCCCAGCTCACTGATTTGCTCACGTTTTTCGTCTATCGATGCTACTGCGCGCAAAGCGAAACAGTTATACCGTGGGCGGGGTTGCGCGAACAATTCCCGCAAGATGACAGCAATCCGCGACGTTTCAAGGTCAGTGTTAAGAAGGCGATCGTTCAGTTGAGAGTGGTTTGGCCTGAAATTAGGATCGATATCGTGAAGGAGGGGGTTTGGGTGGACCGAGCCATGCAACCTCTGCTACCCGATGATCCCACGAAGAAACGTATTCGACGATTAAGTGCTTTAAATCAATAACTTAGAGCGGACCTTCCACGTACAGTTGGTAAGCTGGTCTACCTCCCAGCCGGCTCTTTGCCGGACCTTCCGCGTACACTTCCTGCGCATTGATAAGGTCTGGTCATCTTTGATAACCATACAAGATGCCTCGCTACAGAAAATCAGCCATACCCGTAGCGCGGAGGACCCTCCGCGTACAAACAATGGTCACTAGATACTATGAGAGTGGACCTTCCACGTACAAAAGCGGAGATTCTAGGTATACAAGAACGGATCTTCCGCGTACAAAAGAACGGACCTTCCGAGTACAAAATCATGAATCCCGCGTATGCAAACGGGTCCCGCTACCCGCTCCACAATTTACCCGGAAGGGTGAATTTCCATGATTTTCGGACCTTCCGCGTACACGCTTAAGACACTTCTTTGAGAAGCCGGTCAATGCATCCTTGCCGTCGAGGACCTTCCGCGTACAAGCTGGAGGAAAATGACAGCTACTTTTCCGCAAATGTTTGTGGAAAACAGTCAAAATGCAGGACCTTACGCGTACGCCAGTTCGGAAGGTCCGCGTACGGGGTACGGACGCTCCGCGTACGACGATAAGACCCTCCGCGTATGTTTTTCGGACCTTCCACGTACAGCTTAATAGGAAACAAGAGGTACAAGTGTTTATCCAAGAGACGCAAGTGATCACCAAGTGAGGAAAGCAATGAACTGTGAATCGCAAAATTTAAAACTCGCCATCAAGGACTCACCACCATCAAAACACCTCGCTTTCATCGCGAGGATAGGGGCTATACGACCCTTGGAGGTCCGTGGCGCGTCGTTTAGACCTTTGTCCGAGTAGTTGTGTGTCCGAGATCAGACAAGACCTCACAACGGAGAAAGCCGAAAAAGTGGGGTCAAAATGAAAAACGGCCAGACCGAACCGGAATTTGCTCATAAATTGAGAAGAAAGCTAATTACAGTTATCTCGTCCTAAGGATCAGCAGCACCGAAATTCTGTGTACGCGGAAGGTCCATTTTGCTGCTCGCACAGAACGCACGGGTCGAAAATAATGGACAGTGGCAGCAGCGTAATGCTCGAGAATCCACCGCATGACTGTTTCGGGATCTTTATGTCCGTCAGTGTCTCGCTATGTCCCGCCAGGCTATGAAATTCGCCCGCATAGCGAGGTGCGGTGATTGAGAGCGCCAGATCAATCAGATCTCTTAGCAAGGCAGCTTGCAAGCGAGTTAAGCCAATTTGCATCCGATGGCAATCAACCGCGATACGGCGCCTGCCCAGCCGTTAGAGTCGAGTCGATACCCCCATGGTACTTCCGCGTTCCAGAACCTTGACCGAGGCGTATTGGCAACTCCACAGAAATTCGGCAACAACGCAATTGCAGAGAAGACGCGCTGGCAGGTGGCCGGCTGGAGTACTTAGGCAATGCGGATCAAACGCTTATCTTCGCACTGCGGGGAACGGCTGGGGGCTTGGTGTTCACCGAGTTTCTGGCTGTGGCCTGAACTGGAAACACAGCCTCCGGAGCACTTCCTGGCGTTGCTATGGGGCCGTCGCCTAAGCCCCGAAGAAGATCCGATACAGACATCTTAAAGCACGCAGCGATCTTGAGCATCGACTCGGCGGTGATGCCGCTTCCGCGCTCATATTTGCGCCATTGCGAGTCGTTAATACCGCTGTTAGCGATAATGTCCGAGTGTTTCCAGCCCCGTTCTTTCCGGAACTTTCGGATGCGTTCGCCAAGTGCCTTTGAAAATCCTTTGTAATCCACATCCATCGGCGATAGAAACCTCATTCCCAAGGTGTTACCGCTCGTCGGATTTCTCAGAGGAGACTGCGGACTAGCCAACATTTTCTCACCACGATCCAAGGATATGAAGCACTAAACGAGCTGAATGACAGAGTTCCCGCGATGATAACTACCGTAGGTTCGTGAATGTTACGGGGGGACATCGATTGTGGTGTTTTTTATACCGGACTTGCAAACACCATTCTCATGTTGTACAACAACCATCAGAAGGACCCGAAACACCTCATCAACAAGTACTTTCACCCCAATTGGAGACAAAATCCGATGCGCAGACTCTCGTCTATTTTTCGTAACAATCCCGCCACCCAATCTGCTTTTTGCAGTTTCCGGAATCTCCTGCCAGCCTTGGCTTTTCTTAGCGTGACCGCAGTTGCTCACGCGCAGGGAAGTGTGGATCTGTCAGGAGCCACAACCTTGATGAACACCTTCAAGACGTTTGCCTTGTATGCCGGCGCGGTCATTTGCCTCGGCTCGATGATCTTCGCGGGCATCCGCTTGATGGGTGGGCGCTTCCAGGAAGCGATTCCCGGCCTGTTCGGCGCACTGTTCGGCGCTGCAGTGATTGGCTGGGGCACCGGCTGGATCAGCTCTCTCACCGGGCAATCCATGTAAAGGAGATTCACCCATGACCAGACGTGGAGAACCATTACCGATCAATCAGGCGATGAACAGGTCCCGGGCAAAACTTGGGCTTGAGCTTCCAACGTGGATGGCTATCGCCTTTGTCTCGATAGTGGTTTTCCTCGCCGGGTTTCGCTTCACCGCCATCCTGACCTTCCCCACCCTTGTTCTTGGGGCTTGGCTCACGGTTCGCACTCACCCAAAGATGTTCCAGATATGGGGCTTGAGCCTCGGACAGAAGGCCTACTATGACCCTCGCAAAGACTAACCAGCACAAACAAACGCCATGGTTCGCCCAGGCCGGGGCGGCCTGCAGCATCGTCCCGATCTCGCGCTTTGTCTCGGAACGCGACTTCGCACTGAAAGGCGAAGGCTACGGTTGCTTGTTCTCTCTTACCGGGAAAGACGAGGAGAGCCTGACAGACCAGGAGATCGAAGCGACGGTGCGCGACATCGAGGGTGCTACGCGCGGCCTTCCTGAGGGTTTTTGTCTCCATCAGTACGTTCGCGTGAGGTCCGGTCTCGACATCCCACGGCAGGACGGCTATGAGAGTCCCATCACCGAGGGTTTCGTAGCCGATCGCGTCGGTTTCCTGAATCGCACGGCCAAATTCCGCCGCATCGATCTTCACTGGTGCCTTACCGTTGAACCGGCTACCAGCAACCCACTCTCACGGAAACCGTCCGACCACGCAGAGGACACCTCCCAGATGCTCGCCAGCCTTCAGAAGGCGGCCATCACCCTTGAATCGCATCTGTCGTCTTCTCTGGGCCTGAAGATCGTACGGAAGGAGGAAGCCTTCCGCTTCTTCTCTTATCTTTTCAACCTGGAGGAATGGGCCGGGCTCGATCACCTCCGCGCTGACACCGGCGTTGATCGCCAGATCGTCAAGAGTCCCGTCTCCTGGCACAAGGATCACCTCAGGGTAGGGAAGCGGTACGTTCAACTCTTCTCTCTCCAGACCAGTCCTGAAGCATCCCGCCCTTGCCTATTCGCAGACCTGATGAAGCTCGATTGTGACACGATCCTCTGCTCTACCTGGCGGCCGCGATCGCACACCGCAGTTCGTAAGGAGATCGACCAACAGGAGAAGTTCATCAGCTTTTTCAAGGTAGGCGTTCTCTCCCGCGTGATGAGCGGTCGGGATTCTGCATCGCTCGATTCGACGGCCGGCGCGAAAGCGGCTAGCCTTAGCGTCGACGATCTCAGCGGCGTCATCCGCGAACTGGACAAGAAATCACAGGGCATCTACAGCCTGTCTCTTCTTTGCGCGGCCGACAGTGCCGAGCAGCTGCAGGCCGTGACGCCTTCAGTTCATCGCATCTTCGTTGAAGCCCGGGCCCAGGTGGTCGCGGAGACGCTCGGCAATCTTTCAGCCTTTTACGCCATGTTTCCCGGCAACCGAAAGTTCCAGGTCTTCGAGACCTGGTTGGGCGAGAACCATCATGCCCGCCTGTCAAATGCGTTTGCACCTCACACCGGCCACCCTTATTCCGAGGATCTCGATGCGGAGTATCTGAACATCTTCGAGACGCGCTCAGGAACGCCGTACTACCAGGATGTGTATGTAAACGGGGTCCGCGTGATGCTGATTTTGGGGCCAACCGGGACCGGAAAGTCCGTCCACGGAAACCAAGCCGTTTCGCATGAACAGAAATACAACGGATTTACCTTCATTTTCGACATCGGCGGCAGCTATGAAAGCGTCGTCGAGCTCTACGGCGGCAAGGTCGACCGAGTGGGGAAGGACGGTCCCAGAGTAAACCCTTTTGCCCTTGAACCTACCGAAAGCAACCTGAAATTTCTGTATTCGTTCATGAAGCTGCTGCTGGTCAACGGCGGAGCCGAGCTCACGCCCGAAGACGACGACGTGATCTTCAATGCAGTCCAGGATATGTATCTCCTCGATCCTGAGAACCGCCGCCTCTCCAGCCTCTTTCTCCCCAAGCACCTGCAGCGGTACCTCTCGAAGTGGGTTGGAAAGGGCATCTACAGCGCCGTCTTTGACAACGTGAAGGACGAACTCTCTCTCTCACGCCTCCAGTGCTTCGACTTCCAGGGTGTAAACAACGCGCAGTACGCCGACCTGGTTGAACCTCTGATGGTGTGGCTGTTGCGACGGATCGACGATGTTCTCTACGATCCTGCAAATCTCGGTGTCCCGAAGCATGTGCTGATCGAGGAGCTGTTCTCTTCAATGAAGAACAAGCAGCTGCTCGACGCGGCGCTCTCCAGCATCAAGACCGTACGCAAAAACCTCGGCGGCGTCACCCTCATCGGCCAGTCAGCAAACGACCTGGGCGATAACGCCGACAGCATCGTGAACTCCTGCACCTCTTTCCTTTTCCTGAGGGATGCAACCTTCAACCGGCCCCACTACAAGCAGCTTTTCAAGATGACGGATCACCAGCTCGACCTTTTCGAAAGCCTGCGTGAGCGCGAGGGGCTTTACATCCGGCGCGACGGCCAGACCAAGGTTGTCACGTTGAACCTCGACCCTCACAGCTACGCCAAGTTCTCAACCAAACCCAAAGATAAGGTGCGCCGATCCAAGCTGGTCGCCAAGTATGGCCTCCACGAGGGTATCGATCGCTTCGTCCAGGGCGAACTCGCTTAGAAGCACCCATCCCGCATAACGAAGGAAAACGCCCTTGAAAACCCCCACGACGCTTCTCTCCGGACTCATCCTCGCTGGCTGCACCGCTATCGGGTTCGCCAGCACAACCCCCAGCCCCGCTCACCACCTCCAGCCCAACCCGCCTCGCACCATCGCCGTGCACGACAGCGAAGCGCCGCCCGTCGTCCGCACTGGAATCCTTCAATCCACTCTCATCATGCTTCCAGCGGAAGAGAAGGTTGCGACCGTCTTTGGAGGCAACACGGCAGACTGGGTTTTCGACGGCGGCCACGTTGCCAGCCGCTTCATCTCCGTCAAGCCGAAGGTCGCCAACAGCACCACCAACGTCCACATCGTGTCCGACCACGGTAACGAGTACACGCTCCAGCTCACCGAGATCACCGGCGATCTCGATCAGCACTTCGATTCCAAGGTCTTCGTAACCCCGGGCGATCAGCCTGGCAAAGACAAGCTCGCCGCCATGCCCGTCTTCGTGCCTGCAGCGGAGCTGGAGAAGGCGAAGCAAGAAACCGAGGCAGCAAGGGCCGCTGAAACGGCAGCAGTCAAAGCTCAGACCACCAAGGCTGAGCAGTACCGCAGCAGCTATCCCGGCACGCTGCACTTCGATTACTCGTGGGATCCACGCAAGGGAAGGGAATTGGGCCTGCAGCAGATCTGGCACGACGACCGCTTTACCTACCTGCGCGGACAGTTCCAGGAGACGCCCGCCCTCTACGAGATGAAGGACGGCAAGCCTTCCCTCATCAACTTTGATTTCGCAGATGGCCTCTACACAATTCCCAAAGACGTTGCGCACGGCTATCTCGAAATCGGCAAGAAGAAGGTCGACTTCAACCGCACCGGAGAGGTGAAATAGCCATGTCAGAAACTCCCGCCACCGTCCCCAGCCAGCCTGAGTCGAATGCCCCTATCAAAAAGGGGTTCCCCATTCTGCTCATCCTCGTCGCGATTGTCCTGCTCGTCGGCATCGCCAATGTCTCTCACCTGGTTAGCGGAGCGAAGAAGCCAGTAGCGAAGAGTGCCCTGACGTCCAGCCCAGCCACCGTCAACCCGCAGCAGGTCAGCAGCTACCAGACCATGCAGGCGACCGAAATCAAGCGCGATGCGGAGGATCGCCAGGTACTTGCCGCCAACCAAGCAGCCGCTCTCCAGGCGCAGTCTGACCTTCCCGGCCCTGAAGCCGACAGCAGTGCGCCCATGACTGCCGCCCAACGACAGTCGATCTACGGAGACAGCCCCAACGCACCCCGCCACACGTCCAATGCGTCCCAGGGCCACGCTGAAGCCCAGCAGCGCGAGCTCGCGCACCGCAAGGCCCAGCAGGATGCCATCAACAGCGATACCGTAGCCATCGACTTCGCCCATGCCGGCGGAACTCCAGCCGCAGTCCTCGGCGATCGCGAGCAGGCGACAAATACGGCCAGCGGTGAAGACATAGGCAGCGCAGCGGAGCGGCCGGCACGTCCGGCCACACTCCAGACGGTTGCAGACACTCGCAACAGCGCGAAGGGCGATCCCATGGCACCGTATGGTTTCGACGCATACCAGGGCCAGCTTTACCGCGTGTTCGAGGGAACGGTTCTGGAGGGCGTCGTCACCAACCACATCGACGGTGGGTTCTCAGGACCCATCCTGGTGATGCTCACCACGGACTACTACTCCCACGATCACCAGCGCCTTCTCATGCCGCAGGGTACGCGGCTGATCGGCACAGTGCAGAGCGTCGGCAGCCAGGGGCAGCGGAAGATGTTCGTCACCTTTTACCGCGCCGTCTGTCCGGATGGGTTCTCACTGGAGTTCGACAAGTACATTGGCCTCGACCCCATCGGAACAACCGGCCTCGCCAGCAAGGTCGATAACCACTACCTCTCCGCCTTCGGCGCAGCGGCCGCGATCGGCGGACTAGGCGGATTGGCACAGATCGGCAACAGCGCCAGCGTTCTCGATCCGTCAGCCCAGATCCGCAACGACATGTCTCAGCAGACCGCACAAGAGGGCGAGCAGATCCTCAACCACTTCCTCAACCGGCTCCCCACCATCACCTTGAAGGAAGGATCTCGCGCCAGGGTCTACATCGGCCGAGACATCCTCATCCCGTCCTACGCCGACCATCGCGTAGATCCAACCCTCTAATCGGCCTCAAAGGAGCCCGCCATGCAGACCCAGCGCGCATACCGCACCAAGCTCGCACTCGGCGTCATCGTCTTCGCCTGTGTCGCCACTCCCAGCTTCGCCCTCTTCGGAATCGGCGACATCGTGTTCGACCCAACCAGCTACGCGTCTCTTGTCTCGCAACTTTCGACGCTGCAGATGCAGTACAACACCGTCAAGAACAACCTCGTCCACTTCTCCGCCAAGAATCAGTGGCACACAGCCCTAACGGCGTTGGAGCACGTCAACGTCGCAAACCAGTTCGGAGAGACGGCGCTCTTTTCCGTTGCGCTGAATACGAACGATCCTGGTTCCGCAAAGGTCGCATGGGGTAACGCAACCGTCCCCGTCAACAGCAGTGCATCCGTCTATCTCTCCTCTCAGCCGACGAACAGTGCAGGGAAGTCACAACTGGCGATGATCGAGGCCTCCGATGCTTCCTCACCGGACTGCCTCAATGCGGTTGGAGCCTACCGCGCCGCCCGCGATACGAACCTGTCGTCAGAACAGGCGCTCCAGGATGACCAGCTCGACGAAGGCGACGATACCAACGCCGAAGTCCAGCAGCTCAACCTCCTCAACGCGGCGCAGGCACAACACCTGGTCGAGCTCAAGGCTCAGGGCGTCCTGCACGCCTGTCTCGCGCAGCAGATGGCGATTCAGAACATGCAGCAGCGCAACGCAGCCGCAAACGACCTCAACACCTGGGGATTTGTTCAGCAGCAGCGTCAGGCCAACAACGTCAACCTGACTGGCGGCTCCCAGATCTGGACAACCTACCTTCCCTAGAACGGAGACCTCGATGCTCAAAGCAGTCAATACCAAGATTCTCGTCGCCATCCTCGCCGTGCTCTCCGCAATCGGCGCCACCCTTATTCACATCCACGACACCAACCAGGCGGCCGCCGCTTCCGCCGCGAAAGCCGCAGCCATTCTCCAACTCCAGAAAGACGATGCGGACGCAGCCAAAAAACACGACGAGGAACTCTGGAAGGGCATCCGCGAGCAGCGCAAGAAGAACAACGTAAACCCCACTGGCGGTTCGAAACCGTGGACAACCTACGTCCCGTAGCACCCTCCCCACGCAGAAAGGCGACAGCCAATGGTCCACATCCTGACATCATCCGCAGCAGTCCTAGCCTTCCAAGCAGCTCCGGGAGTGGACTGGCTTACCGTCTTTACGCAAAACCTCACGAACCTCACCACCCAGAACGGCGGCGCGCTCACGTCCTTCGGACTGACCGAGCTCAGCTTCATCTCTCTGATGGTGCTGGTCAACATGGTCATCACCTGGAGTACCGACACGATGACGTTCGGCTTCCACCGGGAGCCGCTGCGGATCGGAGACCTGGTGCAGTTTCTGCTACGGCTGATCTGCTGTCTACTGGCCGAAAACTACTGGTCGAACCCTCTACCCGGTGCCAGCTTTGGATTCAACCACCTCTTCAGCTATATCGCCCAGGTGCTTTCGCAGAGCATCGATCAGAACTCTCTTACGAACTTGGAAGCGCTCCTGAAGACGTTGGGAGACGGCACGGCCGCGCCCGCCATCACAGCACCGCTCGAACTGTTGGCGTACATTCTTATCGAGCTCATGCTGGGTGTGGTGACGATGGTGGTCTTTCTCGTCAACGTGAGCGGGTTCATCCTGTACGGCGTTGCTGCGTTGTTCGGTCCCGTCTTCATCCCGCTCTACATGACGAAGAACTTCAGGGGCAAGTTCCTGCACTTCGTAGATGTCCTGGTGAGCTTTGCTATGATCCGCGCCGTCGCCTCCGCGTTCATCTACGTGTGGGCTGGATTTCTCCAGGCGTTCGTTCTCCAGACGTTCCAGAGCGACTACTCGATGAAGATGTGGCTGGCAAATCTCATCCCCTGCATCGCGCTCTTCGGTGCGTTTGTGATCAACATGCTCTACATTCCCAGCCTCACTCAGATCATCTTCGGCGGCCACGCAGGCGCTGCAGAGAAAGTAGACGCGGCGCTCGCGAAAGTTGCGGCACTCGTAGCACTGGCCTAAATTCATGCCGATCGTTCTGCTCACCATCTTCTTGAAAGGACCGGCCTGGCTCAAAGCCTGCGTGCTGCTCGCGCTCGCAGGCCTCGTCGTAGTCGGCGGCATAGTTGCCTCCACCGCCATTCGCAACGCAACCGAAAGGACTGGTAATCACCATGCCCACCCAACTCGCACCCGCTGACACCCTCACCCCCGCCGACGCGCTGCTGACGGATTACGTCGGCAATGAGATCTACGCTGCGCACTACTCAGAACGCCGGTTGAGCCGTTTTGTGATCGGAACGCTATCAGTCATCCTACTTTTTTCGTTCGTCTTGATTCACTCGCTAGCGAACCGGCCGGTGCCAAACCGCTACGTCCGGATCGACGAGATGGGCCGCGCCCAGGCGATTCAGTACAGCGACCTCAGCTATAGCCCCCGCGAAGGGGAAGTCCGGACCTACCTCACCGATTGGGCGAACTACCGCTACACCGTCAACCGCGAGACCGTTGCCACCAAGTACCCGCTCAACTACTACTTTCTTTCAGCTCCCATAGCCTCTCGCCTCATGACCGAGGACAACGCCAATCACTTTGCATCGCTCGTCCTGTCCGGCCAGGTGGAGCAGAGCGACGACGAGGTTCGCAACGTCACGATCACGTCCATGACCGACGAGACGCTCTCAGGCGTCACGATTGCGAAGGGGACGGCACTCATTGGCGTCGACCGGCTGTACTCCCCACGGAACTCCCGGGAGCCACGGACCGAGCACTGGCTCCTGTCGGTCACGTACTACCTGAACCCAAAGCAGGTAAGTGAGCAGGCCCGCATCTTCCCCCAGTTCGAGACGATCAACCCCCTGGGCCTGACCATCACCGACTTTCACGAGAACCGAGTCTCGGTTGATCCCCTCGTCTCCGCGAGTGCCCTGCCGACTTTCGGAGCTGCCGCACCTCGCGCCGCCGCAGGAGCCACACGTTGAGCTACGACCTCATCCTGCCGTTCTTCCCCGAGGAGCTGCGGACGCTCCTGCTCGACCCGTCTATCTCGGACCTGATGATCAATGGGACGACTGGCGTCTTTGCCGACCGTGGCGGGATGGTGGAGCGGATCGAGCTTAAGACTGAGTACACCAACGAACGTCTCACCGCAGCCATCGTGCGGGTAGCGCGCATCCTCGGGCAGGACCTCACAGAGCAGAACCCCATCCTGAACACGCGTATGCCTGACGGTTCGCGTGTCGCCGTGGTGGGGCCGCCTGCGTCGGTGAACGGTCCCACCCTCACCATCCGCAAGTTCAACCAGTGGTACAGCTCGGACGATCTCATACGCGCTGGGAGTCTTCCCGCCGAGGTGCGAGACGCCGTTGTAAGCATGATCGGAGCGAAGAAGAACGGAATGATTGCGGGCGGAACTGGCTCGGGAAAGACAACTTTACTAAAAAGTTTCCTCGATCACATCCCACTCACTGAACGCCTGTGCATCATTGAGCAGCCCGCAGAGCTGAAGATCGCGCACCCCAACGCCGTGCGTTGGGAAGCAATCGAGGCGATCCCCGGGCAGGTCGCCGTGACGCCAAGCGAGTTGCTTGCCGCCGCTCTCCGCCATCGCCCGGACCGCATCATTATGGGCGAGATCCGCAACGAATGCGGGTACGACCTACTCCAGGCGATGAACACGGGCCATGGTGGAACGATGTCCACCATTCACGCAAAGTCGGCACTGGATGCACTCAGCCGCCTTTCCAACCTCGCACTCAGCGCACACCCCAACTTGGACCATGGCTTCATCCGGTCTGAGACGGCGGAGGCTATCGACTTCGTTCTCTATTGCGAACGGGACTCACGTGGCCGGCGTCGGGTGCGAGAGCTCATCACCGTCGATGGCTACACCTACCAGACACACAGCTTCAACACGACCGAACTCTACCGCGCAGCCTAACAGCACACCGAGAGGACGTTCCCGATGCACCTCGAAGACGCCATGATTGCCGAAGTGAGCAGGGCCGATGCAGAGCGGGAGATACTCCTCCACCAACTTGACCCTGCGGACTTTTTCGTCGAAATAGGCGACCGCAGCACGTACACCGGAGCGGAAGTACTCGGCTGGCTAGGCTACTAAGTCACCGACGAACATCTCCGCCGAGCTTTTCCACGCACCATTTCAACTCGGAGAACACACAATGCCCCTTCTCGAAATCGTCGCAAGCAAGAAGATCACCGCCACCGTCACCCTCGAAGAATCGACTGCGAAGCAGGTAGACCAGTACGCCGCCATGACCAAAGCTAGCGCAGACGATGTGATCGATTCAGCACTCGCCTATGTATTCGGTAAGGACACCGAGTTTAAAAAGTGGTGCACCGATAACCCCACTTTCAAGGCATCTTTCCCACTCCGACTGAAGCGGCCAGCGCCCTCGACCGGCACCAAGCCGAGCACATCACCGGCACGCTAACTGCACTCGCCCAGTGCAAAACCTTGCAGGGATGGAAACGGCGCTTCGCACCGGAATACTGGAGACACTCCATCCCTCTTAGGGTTGTGTGGCGATCAGAAGCGGTCTACCTTGGTCTACTCCTTCAAACCAAAAGGCTTATGCCATAAACAAGCTTCCTAAATCTCTCAACCGGTAGACCATTGTCTACCTCTCTTCGAGGCCTCATGAATGCTACAGAAGCAACGAAACACCTTGGGATCGGGGAGCGGATACGCCGTTCCAGCGGCCGCGCTGGACGCCGAACCGTTGCAAGCACCAAAGTCACCCTCCAAGAACATGCAGAGCTGGAGGCCGCAGCCAAGCAGGAAGGGAAGGTTCTCAGTGAATGGGCGCGTGAGGTGCTGCTGGAGAAGGCCCGAACCGGGCCAACCGGCACCGCTGTCTTTACGGAACTCATCGCGCTCCGCCTCCTCGCAAACAACGTCCTCCGTTCGATTGCTCTAGGAAAAGTGATGACGGAAAAGGAGTACGCCCAGGTGCTTTCCGAAGTGAAGAATGGCAAGCGCATTACCGCGGCCGAGATTCTCACCCAGTACCGCAACCAAGAAGGAGTTCAATAACCATGGCGACTCAATGGGGCCGAAGAGAGACTGCGGTTTGGCCACCGCACATGCCGATCTACACCTACCTCGGAGTTGCATCAGCACTCCTCTGCACCCTGATCTTCGTTTGGCAAAACTACAGCTTTTGGCAAACTCCGCTACAGCAGTCCTACGCGACCGAGTATCTCCGCGCGCAGATCAGCTCTCAGTTCGAATTGCACGGCAGCTATCGGCTGATCTACCTTAGCGGCAATCACCGCACCCGGCTGGCAATACCTGATGATTTCGAAAACGGAGTCACCACACTGCCAGGAGGCAGCTCCGTCCCCGTCGTCCTTTCGCGTACAGCCAGGGCCGAGGGGTTTGAATTCTTCTATCGCGCACCCACCCTGAGCTACAAGGATGCCTCGCTCTATAGCTGGTTCAGAAGTAACGTCTTCAAGGGCAAGGGCATCTTGCGCATGTACGCAGCGAACCTCTGCGAAGGCGTCTTCGTTCTGTTTGCCATCCTCTTCTACACGGTTCGGCTCGACATGAAGCGGCTAAAAGAGATGAAGTACGGTCGCCGCTTGAAAGGTCCGGTCATGCACTCCACCCATAGCTTCAACGCGGCTGTAAAAGGTGACGGCATCGGGATCGTCACCACGGACGCCGCCAAGTCGTTCCGCTTTCCGTTCCGAGCCGCGACGCCGGCGACCCTGCGAATTCCTCTGACGAGCGAGGCACAGCACATCGAAATCATCGGGGACACCGGTTCGGGCAAAACGACGATCATCCTCCAAATGCTCCAGCAGATTCAACTGCGCGGAGAGGCTGCCATCATCTATGACCCAGCCTGCGAGTTCGTGAAACGGTTCTACGACGCCAGGAAAGACGTCATCCTGAATCCTTTGGACGCACGTTGCCCGTACTGGGGACCGTCCGAAGAGTTGCGGAGCAAGGCCGAGGCCAAGGCGATCGCGGCTTCCCTCTATCAGCCGACCAGCGATAAAAAGGGTGAGTTCTTTACCGAGACCCCGCAGAAGATCTTCGCCCACCTGCTCACCTTCGGCCCCACTCCCCAGGAGCTGATCAAGTGGATGTCCGATCCGGCCGAGATCGATGCCCGCGTGCAGGGAACCGAGCTTGCGGCAATCATTGCGCCTGGAGCTCAACAGCAGAGAGCAGGCGTTCTGGCCTCACTCGGGCTCATCGCGGACAGCCTCCGGATGCTTCCTACCAAAGAGCAGGCCAAGAACCGGACCTGGAGCGCGACTGAATGGGCTGAGAAACGCGAGGGTTGGATCTTCATCACGTCGAAGGCTGCGGAGCGTGAAGCCCTTCGCCCACTCCACTCCCTTTGGATCGACTTGCTGGTACTCCGCCTGCTGAGCGCGCCGACCGCGACCCAGCGGCCAGTCTGGTTTGTCCTAGACGAGCTCGCCAGTCTGCAGCGGCTTCCGCAGCTCCACACGGCCATCACTGAGAACCGCAAGTCAAAGAACCCGCTCATCCTCGGCCTGCAGGGCAAAGCACAGCTGGAGACGATCTATGGCCACCTGGCCGAGGTGATGCTCTCGCAGCCGGCGACAAAGATCTTCCTCAAGACGACAGAGCCCAAAGCCTCCGAATGGGTGTCGAAGGCCATCGGCAACGTTGAGATCGAACGGATGCGTGAGACTCACGTTCACGGCAGCAGAGAAGGGAAGAGCTTCACCATCGACCGCCAGACCGAGCCGCTGGTCATGGACTCCGAGATCTCCGGTCTCGCAGACAAGCACGCATTCCTCAAACTCGGAAACAACGTGGCTCGCTTTGCCTTCACCTATTGCGATATGCCGGAGATCGCCGCCGACTTCGTTCCTCGCGCCGTACTCGAGGACGAGCTTGCTTTCGATCCCCTTACGCTCAAGAAGAAGTACACCCCCATTCCCACCCCGACTTACCTTCCCGAGGAGGCAGTACTGACGGAAGATCCCGAAGAGGAAAAAGAAGATCCTGAAATTGACGAGGAGATTGAACCGACCGACGAAGCAGAGCCTGCGGACGTGTCCGCCGAGCTCAGACCCGAAAGCGCACCAGGTCTCTTTCCAGACGCCGAATCTTCGTACCTAACCGGCGCGGAGATCTAGGCTCATGCTGACGATCTCCAAACCGTTGAATGCAGGACAGGCCCAGACCTATCACTCCAAGGAGTTCACGTCTCCAGATCAGAACTACTGGCAACAAGGTGACGTGAATCTTGGCGAGTGGCAAGGGAAGCTGGCGGAGACTTTCGGACTCTCCGGGTACATCGACGCCGGGCAGTTTGCTCGCCTCAGCGAAGGACGCCACCCCGTCACAGGCGAGCAGCTCGTCAAGCATCGGACCTCGAAAGAGTACATAACAGCAGACGGCACCACCGTAAAGCCAGTGGAGCATCGGGCCGGCTGGGATGCGACGTTCTCCGCTCCAAAGTCAGTCTCCCTGACAGCTCTTGTCGGCGGAGATGACCGAGTGAGAGAAGCGCACCGTGCCGCTGTAACGGTCGCCCTGGATGAGTTGCAGCATTACACCCAGGCGCGGATCGGCGGGAACAACGCCGCCGAAACGACGGGGAAGTTCATCGTCGCCAAGTTCGAGCATGACACCGCCCGCCCCGTCGACGGCTATGCAGCGCCCCAGCTCCACACCCATGCTGTCGTCTTCAATATGACCCAGAGAGACAACGGAGACACCCGCGCCCTGCAGGAACGCGGCATGTTCGACACGCAGCAGTTCGCCACCGCAATCTATCAGTCGGAACTCACGTTCCGTCTGAGGAATCTAGGCTATGAGATCGAAGCCGGCCGAAGTGGAGCGCCCGAAATCAAGGGCTACACCCACGCATATCTTGAAGCGTCCAGCCCTCGCTCTCAACAGATCCGCGAATATCTCGAATCAACAGGGTTTCAAGGTCCAGCAGCGGCGCAGATAGCAGCTCACGACACTCGCGACAAGAAAGAGATCCACTCCACAGCCGAGGTTATTGCTGCGCACTATAAAGTCGCCGCCGCCCACGGCCACCAGGCAGAGTCAGTGATCGCTGAAGCCAGGGACCGCCAACGTTTCCAGCCGTTGGAAAGGGTTCCTGACGCACCTGGCCGCGCTAAGGAAGCCGTGAGCTACGCAAAGAGCCGCGGCTTTGAGCGAGAAGCTGTCTCGGATGAACGCCTGCTCATGCGTGACGCACTTAGGCGCGGCATGGGTGATATTACCTACCCCGAGATTCGGAGGAACTTCGATCAACGTCTCAGCACGGGCGAGTTTAGATCCGTCGACGCCACAAAGCACGCCACCGGCCGGAGCTTCACCACGCCTGAGACCATCGCCATGGAACGCAGTGCCGTGAACAGCTTGCGCCTCGGTCAGGATGCCGTTGAGCCGATCATGCAGATCGAGGCTGCCAGAAAACAGGCCACATCTAAGCCTCAACTTAACGAAGGCCAGCGAAAAGCCATCGAGGAAATCCTCACCTCCCGAGACCGAGTTCATGGTCTTCAGGGGCTCGCAGGGACCGGTAAAACGACGAGCTTAGCCGTCATCCGCGAGGGTGCCGAGCGCAACGGATACGCCGTCGAGGGCTTCGCCCCCACATCGAAAGCCGCCGGACAACTCAGAGAATCCGGCATCTCCGCCGACACACTGCAGGGCTTTCTCGCCCGAGGGGGAGGCGAGCAGCACACCGGCGATTCCGCCAGCCGACATCTCTATATGCTCGACGAGTCCAGTCTCGCCAGCACCAGACAGATGAGAGACTTCCTTGAAAAGATTGGGCCTCAAGACCGAGTACTCGTCATCGGTGACACTCGCCAGCATCAGGGCGTGGAGGCTGGTAAGCCATTCGAACAGATGCAGGATGCCGGTATGCGCACCACGCTGCTCGATAAGATCGTTCGCCAGCGCGAGCCCGAGCTGCTTGCCGCAGTCGAACGTCTGTCGCAGAACGACACGGCCGCCGGCGTCTTGATGTTGCAGCGGCAGGGAAGAGTGACCCAGGTCGAAGACCGCCAGGAGCGCATAGCCGTCATCGCCAAGGAATACGCACGCCAACCTGAAAACACGATCATCGTCTCACCGGACAACATCAGCCGGCGCGATCTCAACGCGGCTGTGCGGTCTGAGCTGCAGGAAGCAGGCATCGTCGAACGTACGAGCCACTTTCTTCCCACCCTTATCCCTCGCTCAGAGCTAACCGGCGCGGATCGACAGTGGGCAGCGCAATACCGGCCCGGTGACGTCATCCACTACAACGCAGGGAGCAAAGAGCTCAACCTTCCTCGCGGCAGCTACGCCGCCGTTACGAGCGTGGACCCGGACGCCAACCGTATCACCGTTCGTCGCGAGGACGGTACTGAAACCGCATACGATCCCAAACGGCTGAAAGGCGTCAGTACCTATCAGGAAATCGGCCGCGAGTTTTCCCAGGGCGATCGCATCCAGTTCACCGCGCCCTCGAAGGTTCTCGGCGTTGCGAACCGAGAGCTCGCCACAATAGAAAGGATCACAGACGGCGTTGTCACCACCAGGATGGACGGTGCCAATCCGCGCAGCGTCACCTTCGATTCGGCAGTGATGAAGCATTTCGATCATGGCTATGCCGTCACATCTCAGAGCTCTCAGGGCATTACGGCAGAGCGCGTTCTTGTGAACATGGATACCAGAGCTCACCCAGAGCTGATCAATACGCGCTTCGCATACGTCGCGGTGTCCCGTGCCTCGCACGATGCCCAGATCTACACCAATGACGCCGAGAACCTTGCACAACGCCTCAGTCACGATGTCACCAAGAGTTCTGCCGTGGACTTCCGGCAGCCTACCTATCAAATCACACCACAGAAGGAGCCTACCTTGAACCAAGCCGCCGAGCACTCTCAACCAGAACGTATCCACACGCCGGCCGAGCACGACCGCCATTACACGCCGCTGAATCGGGAACTCCATCCCGACGATGCGAAGCATTTCGGCTGGAAAGCAGAGGCCGGAACCGTCCAGAGCTACCAGCACAGCGAAACCCGTCGTCATATCCACATCGACGGCCCCAGCGGTCAGTTCTACGATCAGCAAAAGAACCCTATCTCGAAAATTGAAGCACTCGATCGAGCAACGGGATCCGGCAATCATCATGCTAAGGAGCCCGCGCAGATTCAGGAAGCCGCGCAGCTGCGCCGCATGGACAACAACATCGGTATCAGCCTCTAACTTTCCCTCTTACTTATGCCCGGCAGCTAAGCTTAGGCATTCTCCTTTCGCGGAGTCTGTACGGTAGTTGCGGGATCGTCCTAGGGAGACTCTGCGCAGGCGGCTGATTTGACGTTATGAGTGAACGTCTTGAGTCGGCCGTTAGTTTGTTGCGATACTGCCGCCCTGTATTTGGTTTTGGCTGGAGTTTGCGCTGTGTTGAAGAGTCGTTGCCCGTTTTCGGGCGCTATACGGCCAGCCCTGCCAGGTGCTTGCGGTGGAGGTAGAGGTTGATGAGGGCGAAGTTAGTGCATAGCCGGTGATGGTTCTTGGCGATACCTCGGTAGCGCACCTTGTCGAAGCCGAACACGCGCTTCAGGATACGGAAGACATGTTCTACTTTCGCTCTTACTTTTGATTTCGTCGTATTTTTCTTCTTTGCCGCTTCATCGACATAGGTCTTGAACCTGGTTCGCTTGCAGGTCATGTCCTGGGCCTTGGGCGCGGCCTGCCGGATGGCCTTCGTCTGGCCTTGATAGCCGCCGTCGCCCCACACCTTGCGCTCCTCCCCATGCAGCAGATCCGGCAGCATATGTACGTCCGAGACGTTGGCCGCCGACGTTGCTACCGAGTGCACGTGACCTTCTTTTGCATCGACGCCCACGTGCGCTTTCAGTCCGAAGTACCACTGCTTGCCCTTACGAGTCTGACGCATCGCCGGATCACGCTCTTTCTTCTCGTTCTTCGTAGAAGAAGGCGCGTGGATGATGGTCGCATCCACGATCGTACCGGTCTCGATGCGGATGCCCTTGGCTGCCAGATGCAAGTTCACCGCGTCGAGTATCGCGCCGCCAAGGTCGTGCTTTTCGAGCAGGTGGCGGAAGCGCAGCACGGTCGTTTCATCTGGCGCCGGAGCCACGCCCAGGTCGACGCCGGCGAACCGCCGCAGCGTGGCGGATTCGTAAAACGCCTCCTCGACGCCAGGGTCGGACAAGTTGAACCACTGCTGCATGAAGTAGGTCCGCAGCATGATCGCAAGCCCGACAGGACGACGGCCGTTGCCGGCCTTCGGGTAGTGTGGCTCGATCAGAGCCTGTAACTCGAACCATGGAACCACCACTTCCATCTCATCCAGAAACAACTCCCGCCGAGACTTCCGCCCATACTTCTCAAAGCTCGACTGCGACGCAAACGTCTGCTGCTTCATCGCCATCCACCCCTGACCATCAGATTAATCCATCAGGCCGCGGACGCAGAACTTGTGCAGAGTTTCCCTAGACGAGGAATGAGTAGTGCTTACCGTTACGAGAGTTGTCCCTCATGACCACCCGCTGTTTGACAAAGTCGTAGGGCAAGGATCTAATGCAGCTGAAAGGCGGGTAAGTCAGCAATTTCAGACGCCACCCGTAAGCCTTCAGTGAAGGCGCGACCGCGCGACGTATCAGCGGTTGCCTGTCCAGGTCCAGATTTTCTTTCTTCCTTGAACGTAGAGACGGTATTCAGTACCTGTGGTCTATTTCTGTCTTGGTCTCACTTCTTTACCGCTAGCTCTGCAGGCTTGCTCAGCTTTGTAACCGGCCGGAAGCGTGTGACGTAAGTATGAAACCGTATCATTGAGGTATACCCCTGCGGGACGCCATCGATGTGACAGAAACGCGTCTCATAAGGATCGGTTCTCTGATATTGTGACACTACATGTCGAGAATCGTAGAACCTAAAGTGACGAAAGTGAAACGGAGAGTTGGCCAAGTTGTCGGATACCTCCGTGTCAGCTCGCTCGATCAAAAAGAGATTCGGCAGCTCGACGGTATCACCTTGGATAAGCGATTCGTCGACAAGGCGTCCGGCAAAGACATCCAGCGACCGCAGCTTGAGCACCTTATGGGTTATGTCAGAGAAGGCGACACCGTCGTCTGCCATGCGATGGACCGTCTGGCCCGGAACCTGGACGATCTGCGCAAGCTAGTCCTGACCCTCACACAACGGGGAGTCAACGTGCGTTTTCAGAAGGAGAACCTGACCTTCACAGGGGAGGATTCCCCCATGTCCCATCTGCTCCTGAGCGTAATGGGTGCCTTCGCTCAGTTCGAACGAGACCTGATACGGGAAAGGCAGCGAGAGGGAATAGCCCTGGCTAAACTTCGAGGTGGAGCCTACGTTGGCCGCAAGCACTCACTCGACGCGGCCAAGGCAAAGGAGTTGCGCCGTAGGGTCGCATCGGGCGAATCCAAGACCGCCATAGCTATCGAGTTTGGCATTGCCAGGCAAACTCTCTATAGGTACGTTGCTGGAGGAGCAAAGTGAAGAAGGGTATTCAGAGAGCACTTTACTGCCGCTGCGGCAACGAAAAGATCCTTGCTCTTGGCCTTTGTGCGACCTGCTACACGCTGAAACGGCAGGACGAAGAGTATTTTGGCGGCCTGCGGGAAGCCGTGTTGCAGCGGGACGACTACTGCTGCCGTGTCTGCGGAGCATCCGGCCGGCGAAAACGTTCGATAGTCGTACACCATCGCGTACCCGGAAGGTCCCTTCTCAACCTCATGATTTCACTGTGTCCCAGCTGCCACGCCAAGGTTGGTCGAACGAAGACCGTTCTCTCAGAGATGCCCCCGCTCCTTTTGCAGCTCTGGCGAGAACAACACCCCAAAGGGCACGAGCAGATAACCCTGAACTTCACCGTGCCAGGACCTGCCGCTAAACTGATCCCTCTTTTTGCTGAAGAAGAAGCAGGGAAGTGAAGTCCCTACTGCGGAAAAGAGCCGGGAGTGGGACGATCAAATTGATCGAACTTTCCGACAACACCGTTTTCAAGGCACGAGAAGCTAATCGGATCTTGCGCCCGGATCTGCCATGCTCTTTAGGAAGGCTCTGTACGCTTCGAGCAACGCTACGTCCGCAAGGTCAACGGTCGATTGATGGCGAAAGAATGCGAACTCACCATTGCTCGTGTGGAGCACCTCGAAGTCAAACTCTCCCGTAGCCCATACGGAAATTCTGCCGATAGCGCGATCGGCATCATAATCCGCCGCAACCGTAGGAGTGTGCGATTGGCTCTCGCGCAGTTCAGCCAGCTTTACTCCAGCTTTCGCCGCTTCCGTCTGTAGCGATTCCAACCATGAAGCAATCGTTGCGGTACTAAGTAGAGGTCTTGTCGCACTGCCTATCTCGTCCATCCTGAAAGTTTAGGGCAGAACACTCGCCTTGTTCTTTGAAAGTCGGTGTTCTAGGCAACTTCAGTTCGTCGCCTGCGTGAGAGCATTATGCATGGCCAAGCGTAAGCTCTTCTGGGTGAGAATAAGCCTACTCGTTCTGGTGACGCTATTCGGACTGGACGCTCTTTATTGGCTGCTCTTCTTTCTTTGGAGAAGTGCCGCAGACCCGGCCCAGAACGCTCTATGGCATTCCCGTATCTACCTTTGGTCAGCGACGGGTGTCACTGCCCTCTTCGCATGGGTCGCTCTCGTCTTTTGGATACTCAGAGATCGAAAGAGAACCCCCGGCTAAACGAATGCACAGCTTATTGCATTTGCCGAACCTTCCGCAAAGTCGCGTTTTCGGCAACGTCAAAGTCCCTTATTGCTCGTAGGCGCGGGCATCCTGCTCTAGAGGAGCATTGGCATAGCCCACGGTAGCAATCTGTTGCAGGTAAACCGGCAAGAACACTGAGATCGAGCCATGCTGCTCATATTGATGAACGTGACGACATTCATGGGAGAAGAGCCGCAAGTCCAATGCTCCTTTGACGATGAGAATGCTGTGTCCGAGTGTCAGACCGGCCATATGCGGGCCAATTAATCCGGTAAAAACCGCAGCCCCCCGCAAACTTGGTTCGTCTGGGAGCGGAAGTTCTTCAACAAGCAGTATGCGAATGAGTTCCGGGTGTTCAACGCCTACCCTCCTCGCCGTTACGGTTCCCGCTTCGCTTAGAGCTTCGCCTGTTTCGGTAACTCTGCGAGCCTGCGCTTCAGCCCATGCGATAGCCTTTGGCAGAAGTTGTGGAAGTGCCGCTTGCAGATCGAATTCCATTCTTCCTCTAAGCTCTCGATCAAACCCGCTGAAGAATCTACTATAGTCCGCTCCTTTCTCGGCCACGTTCCCTAAGAGTCGCGTTTTCGGAAATCTCGACGTCTCTGGCCTCCGAGATGATCGAAGTTAGCGATAACGCCGTTTTCGAGGCACAACGCTGTTCCGCTCTCAATCGTCCGTTTCAGGAGTAACAAGATCGGACTGAGGGTTTGCGCTTGCTACTGTTCGCTTGCGTTCCGAACGCAGCTGATTCGATGATGGCAGGATGGAACGCATGTGGTGCTGGCGCTGCAAGAGCGAAATGCCGATGCTTAGTGAGGACGAGTTCTCCTCAGTCCAAGCGCTCTACAGCGGCGGCATAAAGGCGACGAAAGAGTTTCGCCAGAAGTGGGGTATCGCTCTGGAGGGCGTCCCGATCGATGATCTATTTCGTCCGGTTCGGACGCGCTATGAAGAGCTGACGAGCATGAAGGATTGCCACCAAAACGCCATCATGCACCACCGTATTTCTTTGTATGGACCGCCTTGCGAGCAATGTGGAAAGCCTCTGAGGACACCAAAAGCAAAGCTCTGTGGAGCCTGCATGCACCCAAAATCCGAGGGTTGACTAGACCTGGCGCGAGATGAAACGGTCGTTTCAGAGAGTACAGCTTCAAGAAATCGGCTTTTGAGTCGCTGAGGCTACACTATGCCCGTATCAATCGCGGAGGCTGGTAGATGTCGGTCCTGATTTTTGGAGTGCTGATTGCTGCCGCTCTGGCTGCAATAACCATTCCTTTGAGCGTAAGGTATGGCTCTCCAGCTATGTTGAAGAACCTTTCCTTGGTGAAGACTGGTTTACTTGTACTTGCTGCGGTTTGTAGTGGCCTTCTATCGCTGATCTCCCTAGCCGCCGCAGCTTGGGGAATGAACACCAGTTTGCCCTGGGGACTCGGAATTTTCATGTACCTGATCCCTGCGCTTGGCTTTCCAGCGTTTGTAATTTTGAAATTTGGCTCCGTGCGACTGTTGTCACGGGTGCTTTGGCTTATGACCCTGGCGTCGTCACTCGCGTTTTACTTTGGGGATCAAGCAGATCGCTTGGCCTCCGGTTTGCGCCCAATCACTAATCCCACTGAACGCCTCGGCATGTTCGCTAACGCATTTACGATTGTGCTCGTTGGGATAGCGGTTCTTGTCCAAGCCGCCTCTATTTGTGCTTCCAGGGAAAAGCGCGTGCTTGAGGCAAATTTGGTACCTGTTGATTAGCCCTCTAATCACCCACGACAACTCCGGTTGTCAGGGGTGATTGCCGGAAACGCCGTTTTCAGGGCCTGACTATGATTGAATGAGGATCGATGTCGGGCAGGAGAGTTTTATGAAGTGGCTGGTTCTCACGGCGATCGCGTTAGTGTTCTTAGTGACCGCCATCTCCATTCCGGTAATACGGAATAACAAGCGTTCCGACCTACGGGTGGAGCAACTGAGGTCGAATGCGGAGTTGGCGATGGAGAACTCACATCTCGCGCACGCGCTTCTCGGAGAGAATTTGAGAACTGTCGGCTCAGCTTCAATCAACCTGCACGAGCAAGGTGACTCTGGCACGGCGCAGTTGAACCTGCCTGTGTCGGGGACTCGCAACAAGGGCCTGCTAAATGTTGAAGCCAACGAAAGCGGCGGTGTCTGGAAGATTGAGAATTTAGATATCAGGGTTGACGGAAATAGTGCGTGGTCCAGCTTGCTGAGACCTGCACCGTAAGAAGCAGATCAGAGGTTTGCTGAACTTGAATATCCTACAAAGTCGGTGTTTTCGGCAACGTCGCCAAATGCGGTGCGCGAGCTAAACTGCGAAGAATGCAAATCTTTGGAAGACAGGTTTCGAATTGGTGGTGGTTCCTGGTCGTACCCCTGTTGCTCGTCTGTATTCCCTTCTTCCTTTTTTTGCTCATCATCGCCGGCCACATTGGTGGCGCAGTCTTTGGCCCCCCGGCGCTCTGGGCTATACCTCTTCATACTCCATCACGAGTCGATCTTGTGGGTAGCTACTTCGAAACTAATCAGGGAGCCGCTATTCAGGCAGATACGCTAAACGCTAGTCTCGACCTCAATCTCGATGGCACGATGACTGTGAGAGCCTTGCCGGAGGACTCTGTCACGTCTACGTGCGTAATGTCCGGCACTGGTAGATGGAAGGTTCTTGATGGAAACATCGACTTGGACTACAACTCAGACGGAGCGTCAGGCAGTTGCGCTTCGGGAGGCTACTCACTTCTAGAGGTAGCAGGCCACTCAAAGCCGTACAAGCTGTATTGGGTACTTGGCGATCCTGACTCCGGCACTGGCATTTGGTTCAAGCGGCGTTAGATTGCCGATTCCGCGAAGTCGCATTTCCAGCAACGTCAGGGCTGGAGGCCTCAAATGGTGAGGTTTCCGGTTACGCCGTTTTTCGCGAACCCAGGCCTCAGCAGTGCATAGCCCGTTTGAATCACCAGATCGCCGTGACTCCGTTGCTTTTCACCGCGTCGCAGATATAAGCGGCATTATGCTCAACGTCGTCTCCTTCCGATCTGAGGTGAAACTTAAGTGGTACTGTCCTCAGCTCTTATGCCAACCATACTGTTTACTGACATTCATGCGAGCCACTCACCTTGCCCGGTACCTCGTCCTTTGCGCTCTCGGCCTGCCGGGTGCGGGATCACGTTTCCAAGTGCTGGCACAGACAGCACGAGTAGAAGGGTCTGCTCGCGGGACAAGGGCCTCACCGCCTGACCTTTTCCCGGCTGAACGCCGCTTCAGCATCCAGCAACCCACAAAGCCGCTTCACCTTGGTGAGCCGAACGACCTCTCCGTCACCCTCAAAGGAGAGGAGGTTACCACCATCTTCGTCATGCAGGAGCTGATCGAGTCGAATAAGCGATCTCCTTGGCTTGACGGCGGAGACAGTGAACCACAATTGCAGCGAAAGCCGGACGGCCAGACCTATATAACCATTGTTCCGCAGCGCCCGGGCAAGCTCGAGGTCGTCGTCAACGTCCTCTTCTCCGATGGCGGCATGGATGAGCAATCCACCATGGTCGACGTCGTGGCAGCCCAGCCGCCCACCGCTATTTTCTCCTCCTCTGCATTTGGGGACGTTCTGACGATGGCTCTCTCTGAGCAAGGGCGCAGAAAGTTTCTGCAGATGAAGGCAAGCTACCCCGGACTCAAAAGGCCGATTCCAGTGGTGCTGGACGACGCTAAGTTCCACATCACGATGGATCCCGTCAATCCACCAATTCACTTTGACCCGCAGACTGCCGAAGTAAAGGCGCTCCAAAGTGGCGAAGCACTGATTGAAACGCTATACGGCGGCCTGTTGAAGACGATCTGCGTACAGGTGCGGGAGAACTCGGTGATCTACGATCACTCCAAATGCGGCAGTCTACGAGCAGGCGGTGAACAAAGCGCACAGGCCGCCCAACCTAGCGAATTGAAGCTTCCCTACGGACCCATGGACTCTAGAACCGGCAGTTTCCTGGCCGATGAACGCGTCGAGCTTCCCGCGCTCACGTACCCGCTACGCATCGCAGAGAACAATCCAGTCGTCTTGAAGCTGAACGGACCTGCGATAGCCCGCATTGAATGCCACCCGGACAGCGGAAACGTTCCGTGCGTGCCGTGGACCGGAGACTGGTCGCGGCAGGGTCTACCCTTCAAACGAAACGCGGATGGCACTACCACCATCGACCTGTTTCCCATGGAGTTTGGCAAACACACCTATACCTTCTTCATCCTGTTCGTCGACGGCGGCGTCGCGCTCAAGGAAATCACCTCGGAGGTAGTAGGCGGCGCAGCGCGACCGACATCTATCGGCTCGTCGTGCACTAAACAACCCTTGGAGGATGATTTGCCCATCAGGCTGGAGCCAGGGCAAGATGCCTACTTCTCAAAAAAAATCATCGTGCCCCGCGCCTGTTACGACGGAGTCAGGTTCCCTGTCCAGCTCCCGCCAACCGCTGTGACCTATCGGGTTAGAAATGAAGGCAAGAAGCCTGTCATTGACATCGATGACTCCAAAGGAAGTGTGTCCGGTCTGCGCGTTGGCCAAGCCCTCCTCCAGCAAAGCTTTGGCGGCTTCATCAGGGCCACCTGCGTTGTCGTAGCAGAGAGGGACGATCCGGACGCTTCAAACTGTCGCAGGCTCCGCGCTAAATTCGGAGTGCCGCTACCCCCTCTCAGGGCTAGGGTAAAGCCGCCGGAGACAGCGGATCAGATTGCAGTTGACGAACCCGGCATACCGGGCGGAATAGGAGGCATCATCAGCCTGTCCTCGCCGAGCACAATCAGTATTCAACTTCCGCCTCTCCCGGTCTTAAGTGCCCTCGCGGGCGCAAGGCTCTCCCCCTCGGTACGGGACCGATTCAATGCGGACACCCGGCTTAAAATAAATGCCGACGGCCTGGTAGCGGAATTACTTGAGCCCACAAAACTGCCTGTTCAGATCTCTGGCCCCGACGTGCTGACCGTCTCTATAGGCCAGCAACTGATCGAGTACTCGGGGCATCCGAGCTCGAAACCATACCTGGAGCCGGCGGCCTCAGAAGAGCGGAACGCCGACCGAATTGGACGGGAAGCAGATGGCAGCACTTATCTCCATCTGGTTGCATTGCGAACAGGCACAGTAGAGTTCCACATTTCCGTACTCTTCGTCGATGGTGGTGTAGCGACACGTACCGTGCGCATCCCGGTGAAGCTCCCGGTAAGCAAGCGGCTGCTCTTATTAAATGTTCGTAACCCGCAGATGCGCGATGGGTACAGTGAGGCTAGCGTCCTCCACCTCACCACAGGTCCTCCAAGGAGTCAGCGTAACCTCTACCCCGCTTTAGTGGTTGACAGGAACCGAAGAGCAGTTGCTCTAAGCCCTGGCGAAGTCCAGTTCATCCTTGAGCAATCCGATCCGATCATCCAGCTCGATCCCAAGACTGGCATTGTCACAGCTTTAAATCCAGGCCGTGCCGTTGTAAGAACGCGCTATGCCAGCACGGAGACATCAACCTGTATTGTTGTGCAAAGTGATGTGACCCATAGCCTGCCTGCCTCATGCGCCGAACCTCGGGACTAATTGCTTCAAACAAAGTGGCATTCGCGCAAAAGATCGACCCGCGACTTCCTATAACACCGTTTTTCGTGCGTCCCGGTTCGGTCGTCTCCTCAATGTGATCCTGTTGCTACGATGGGGGATGCTCGGAGCTGATCGAGAGACGGATGAGGACAGACGCTACACGCGAAGGATGATCTTTTCATTCGTCTTAGCCCTCAGTGCAATCGCGCTCGCTACTGCAATCTTCTTTCTGGTCGCTTACATGACTGTACCGCTGTAAAGGAACTTCCTTTGGCTGATTCCATGAAAGTCGCGTTTTCGGCAACGCCGCTGGTGCACGCCTCGCTGACTCTCTGACCTGTTACGATTCCCCTCATGTTTGCCCCCCGAAAAATGAGGCTGTTCGCCTCCTGCCTATCCTTGCTGGCCAGCGTCTCCTTGCCTGGCGCGGTGCGAGCCCAGGCGCCCCGCCCAACACCTCCAACTCGCAACCCACTCAACTCCACGTATGTCCCCGGCAAAGAACTCCCAGACGCAACAACCCCGTCACCGACGCTGGACGGCAACTATATCCTCGGTCCCACCCATCCTTCAGCACCAGAGATGACACCCGCCGCACTCGTCCCTCGCGGCAGCATCTCCACCTTCACCCTCACCTCCTCAGAAAGCGCGCTGTATCCAGGAATAGCCCGGGATGCTGGAACCTTCGGCACAGCGGATCCCTCAGACCCGGCCAGGCTCATCATTACCACAAGTCATCCAGCTCCCTATACCCGGCGCGTCACCGTCTATCTTCCCGCGCAGCGAGTCTCAGGTGCGGTTCTTCCCTTCATCGTCGGCGCCGACGGTCCAGATCCCGCACTCTTCACCGCGCTTGACTCGCTTATCGCTGACCGCCGCATCCCCATCATGGCGGCCATCTCCATCAGCAACGGCTCAGGCGACGCCCAAGGCAGTGAACGAGGTCTGGAGTACGACACCATGTCCGGTCGATACGCAGAGTTTGTCGAGACCGAGATCCTTCCGCGCGTCGAGCGGGAGTACAACGTGAAGCTCTCACGGGATCCCGAAGCCAGAGCAACCATGGGAGGGAGTTCCGGTGGCTCCTGTGCTCTGATCATGGCCTGGTACCATCCCGAACTTTACCACCGGGTCCTCACGTACTCGGGCACCTTCGTCAACCAACAGTGGCCCTTCAACGCGCAGTCGCCACACGGTGCCTGGGAGTTCCACGAGCACCTTATCCCTGCGGGTTCCATCAAGCCTCTTCGGATTTGGATGGAGGTTGGCGACCGTGATCTCCTGAACCCGAATGTGCTCCACGACAACATGCATGATTGGGCGGTGGCGAACGAGAACATGGCCCGTGTGCTCGCGGCGAAACACTATCACTACCAATTCGTCTTCGCTCGCAACGCTGGTCACACGGATAGAGCGGTCAAGCAGCAGACTCTGCCCGAAGCTCTCGAGTACATATGGAGAACCTATCGCACACCCGTTCTCGGCACGTTGAAGTAGACTCGTCTCCACGCCGTTTTCTGGGACGGTGCGGCTAGAACCAGCAATCAGGATGTATTGAGAGTGGCTCCCTGGGGCCGCCCATAAACCTTATCGATCCCGCAAAGTCGCGTTTCAGCAAAAGCAACACTTCCAACCGTCGGACGGGACGGAGTTGGTCAAAACACCGTTTTGCGCGAACTGCTCCAGACGAATTTAGACTTAGTCGAGATGATTCCCCTTGGCTATATGGCGAAGTGCATAGCGTTGGAGCGCCCCGAGTGGATGCACACTCCGAACGTGGTCGACGTTTACTCAGTGAGCGATTGTGTAAATGACAGTCTTCTCGAATCCACCTACATTCCTGATCGGCCGCACAATCGCTATGGGCTGTTCGACTCCCCGCTCGCAGTGCAAACTGCTGCGAAATCGAACAACGTCGACATGGAAGGTGCAAAGCTCTTCTTCTACGAAGCGCACGAGTCGGAGCTTGATGGAGATGATTGGCTTCCAGTATCGCCAGACGATTCGGGTGAAACAGATGTGTTGTTACCCGCCACGAAGCAGTTAGAGGGCTTCGACGTGGTTACGTCTTGCGATGGCCCAAATTCTCACTCGCCGCTCTCGTGCAACAGCGTGGCGGCGGATGTGAAGACTAACCAGCATTGCCTCTTTGAGACCCTAAATGAAGCCTTGTCGGCTCTGGCAAGTGGCGCGTTCAATGAAGGTGAGCCAGGACCATATCGTGTTTATGCGGTCTATTCTGTGCCTTGGCTTTGAACCAAAGGCGATGCTTCCGCAAAGTCGGATTATCGGCAACGTCACCTTTTCCGTATCCGGCTGGGGTCCGGCTCTTGACTAGAGCGCGTAGCCGCCATCGTGGAGGCTCATACTCGTTTCAAAGCACTCCCGCCCGCGCTCGATTAAAGCCGCAAATGGCAAGATACGGAACCACCAACCCTTGCGTGGCCCAATACCGATAAACGTAGGATTATTCATTTTTCCGTAGGTGTCAGCTTTTGCTTCAATGGCTTTTCCCCGGGGACCTTTCGATGCAACAAGTTCACTCAAACAACGGAATGGCTTATCGATTGCTCTAAGACGAATGGCGTGTGCGGTTGGACACGACTCGAAACCCTGCTTCTTACAGGCGAACGACAGGTTCACGTCTGAGAACCAACATATGTACCCGGAGATCTACGAATAAATGAGACGCATCCCGTTTTTTGTACCGCTCATCACAATGACCTTGGCCGCAGGCTCTTCATTCGCGCAAACTACCAGCGGTGATATCGCCGGAACCGTCAAGGACGCCTCTGGAGCTGTCGTCCCGCATGCCAGCGTCACCGTGAAGAATGAAGAGACCGGTGTCACCGTCAACGTCACGGCAGGTAACAGCGGCGACTTCCACGCCAGCAATCTCCTCCCCGGCAAATATGACCTCGCTGTCTCGGCTCCCGGCTTCCAGCCCTCCCGCCTCAACGGTGTTCTAGTGGAGCTCAACAAGACCTCTACCTCCGACGTCTCCCTCTCTATCGGCACCAGTACGACCGTTGAAGTCGTCGCCGACGCGGGCGCAGTCATCGACACCACCACCACCAACCTCTCGCAGACCTTTTCCAATGTCGAGCTTTCGAACCTCCCCACCACCTCCACAGGCTTCGGCGTCATCAACGCCTCGCTCCTGAGCCCTGGTGTGGCGTCCGCTGGCGGCATCGGCATTGGCACCGGCCCTTCGGTTGGCGGTCAGCGTCCCCGCAACAATAATTTCACCATTGAAGGAATCGACAATAACGATAAGGCCGTCACCGGTCCCCTTATCTATATTCCGAACGACTCCGTCGGCAGTTTCACTCTCATCACCAATCAGTTCTCGCCTGAGTTTGGCCACTCGTCCGGCGGCCAGTTCAACACCAACATCGTCTCTGGAACGAACACTTTTCACGGCAAGCTCTATGAGTACTTCCAGAATCGCGACCTGTTCGCCGGACTGGGAAGCCAGGCCAGCAAACCTGCTCTTCGGCCCCGTTATGACAACAATCGTTATGGAGCCCAGCTCGGTGGACCCATTCTCCACGACAAGCTCTTCTTTTTCGCAAACTTCGAACGTAACTCCATCGGCTCGAACCCCAGTCTCTTCTCCTGCGTTCCTACTGCAGCGGGCAAAGCGACCCTCGCAACACTCACCAATAATGGCTTCAGTGCGACCAACCTGCAGCAGTTCCTGCTCTACACCCCGGCAGCCAATGTAACGGGCGCAAACGGCGCTGGCATCGACGCCGGTGCTGACGCAGCCTGCGGAAACCAGGCCTCCGGTCCGCAGTCGTTGACCGTTTATTCAGGCACTGCGTTGAACTCCGCCACCGGACTCTATGCCTCCGGTACCCCCACCGTGATTCCGCTCGGCAATTACCAGACCACGGGTGCGGCACCGTCGGACTTTGACGTTCTCACCACCAGCGTCGATTACACCATCACGCCGAAGGATAGCTTCCGCGGCCGTTACGTCTATAACCGTCTCACCAGCACAGATACTGGTGCCGGCACCGTGCCGTTTGAGCAGTTTTACACCACAGCGCCCAATCGGTATCAGTTGATCGCGCTCAGCGAATTTCATACCTTCACTCCAAACCTCACTAACGAGCTTCGGATTGGTTTCAATCGACACTCCAATACCATCACCGCCGGAAACTTCACCTATCCCGGTCTAGATTCCTTCCCAAATTTTTATTATGGAGATCTTGGGCAGTTCAACCTCAGCCTCGGTCCGGACAGCAACGCACCCCAATTCACGATCCAGAATCTCTATCAGCTCACGGACAATATCAGCTATGTCAAGGGCAAGCACGACGTTAAGATCGGTTTCGATGGCCGCAAGTACATCTCACCCCAGGGTTTTACGCAGCGTGCACGAGGCGACTACGAGTACAACGGCTTGACCGAGTTCTTACATGACCTCGCGCCCACCAGCTTCGGCGAGCGCTCAACCGGTAACCTCACCTACTATGGCGATCAGACCGCGCTTTACGGCTACGGGAATGATACCTGGCGCTTGACTCCCACCTTGACCCTTAACTACGGCCTGCGTTACGAGTTCACCTCCGTTCCCGTCGGAGAACGGGCTCAGGCCCTAAACGCCAATGCTTCAGTTCCCGGTCTGGTCACCTTCCAGGCACCAAAGCCCGCTTACAAGAACTTTGCACCGCGTGCGGGCATCAATTGGGCTCCCGATGAGAAAACGTCTGTACGCGCTGCATTCGGCATCGCCTACGACGTCCTCTTCGATAACCTCGGCACACTATCCTTTCCTCCTCAGTACTCCTCCACCAATGATGTGGGTAATGTTGGAAACCCGCAGCCCGGAGACCCGAACTTCCTCAAGAATGGTGGTTTGCCGGCTGGCACGGGTGGAATCCTGACCTTCGCCAACACCCCCACCGGCATCGCTGCAGAGCGAGCAGCAACCGCAGCTTTCCTGCCCAACCAGGTCACACCATACGCTGAAACTTACACCTTGACCGTTCAGCGGACCATCGCCTCGAACTACACCATGGAGATCGGTTATATCGGTACACGCGGTATTCACCTCCCCATGCAGGATCAGATCAACGTTCAGCCTCGTGTCACTGCAGCAAACCAGTTGCCCACATCCCTCACCGGCGCGACAACGGTCACCGCAGCGCCAGGTGCGAGCACTTTAGCTAAAATTCAGGCTCTGTCGAACATCGTTCCTGCCTGGAATGCCGCTGGATTTACCTCGAAGATCACCTCCTACCAGCCCTATTCCAGCTCTAACTACAACGCTGGGATCGTCAACCTGACTCGCCGGATGTCCCATGGACTATCCGCCAATCTTTCCTATACCTATAGCAAGACGATGGATGACGCCACGGCTGAAGTCTTTGCAACGACGCTTACTCCGCGCCGTCCGCAGAACTCGCAAAACATCGCGGCGGACTACAGCCGCTCCGCTCTGGACCGTACTCACCGCGCCACCCTCGCGGCAGTCTATGATCTCCAGCTTTACAAACACTCCAACCACTACCTTCTCCGGAACGGCGTCGGCAACTGGACCATCTCGCCCATCTATACCTATGAATCGCCTGAGTACGTAACTGTCCTTTCGGGTGTCAACTCCAACCTGAACGGCGATAGCGGCAATGCCATCGACCGCACGATCATCAACCCCAACGGCGCTGCCAGCCACACCACCAGTTCCACGGTGCACGCTCAGTATGCTGCTAACCTGGCCGGTCTCTGCGGGGTGGGTGTAACCCAGTGCGCGGCCAACACCGTTGGTTATGTTGCCGATAATCCGACCGCCTACTACATCCAGGCGGGCGTCGGCACGTTGCCGAACGCTCCACGTAACTCGCTCGCAACCCGGCCCATCAATAACTTCGATGTCGCCGCCTACAAGCGCATAAACTTCCGTGAGCGGTACTCCTTCGAGTTCGGCGCACAGGCTTTCAACGTCCTGAATCATGCGCAGTACACCCCGGGAACCGTCAATAACGTAAACTCCACATCGTCGACCGGCGCGGATCTTCCGTACCAGACGGTTGGGAACGCCTTCTTCGCGCAGCCCGGGAAGGTGTTTACAAACAACGGCCGTACCATGCAGCTCTCCGGCAAGGTCAATTTCTAACGGTCGTCGTCATAATTGACAGAAGGGCGCCCTTACGGGCGCCCTTGCACTTGGAGTGCGCAACGTCTTGATGCGAGCAGTTGCCGTTGGGGAAACCGATTCACATCACGACTGAGTTAAGTCGTTCTGCGTCGCATTGAGATGACACAGCGCGTGCGTCTTCGTAGATGCCAAGGCTTGATCTTCGCCCCGCACTGCGCGCTACGATGACGACGAAGCACAATTCTAGTGACGTTTATGACAGGGACTTTATGGAATCTGTTGCTATTGGCGTCCCCGCAGCGAACTCATCCGATCAGGTCTTCGACGAATGGATATCCGGAGCGGCCCGAGAGCTTTGTGATGCGGGTAACTGGTTTTACACATCTGTGAAACAGACAGCCGAACCCTCGGATCATAAAGCTAGCTCTGATGAAAACTTCAAAGTTCTATGGCCGAGACAGAGATTGAGACTGCAAATCGTGGTCTCGAGCAGTACTAGAATCCCGCTTGTCTACGTGGAAAGTGACACGGGAGTCCTACTGGGGCATCTCAACGCCAAGCGATCTCAACAAGTAAGCCAAGACTCACAGATGGGCTATAACTTTTTGGCCGTCGTCTGTCGGTGGTTCTCTCCCATCCCAAAGGACTCGCCTGGCCTAGTCATTGTGGTGCTCCGTCTTCATCGCGATTGGGAAACGTCCGACTGGGCCGTTACGCACCGTTTGTACGGGCGTTAGGTTTAGGCAATTGCTAGTAAGCTGCCGGGTGGATCGATTGAAGTAGCGAACAGCTGAAGGGCTAACCGAATCCTGCAGAATCTCTGTGTAACATGAGGGAAGCTTCCGCCCTTCTCTTCACAGCCCGTCTCGTCACAGCAAACCAGTGCTATCGGATCGAAGAGACTCTGGTTGCTTACCGTTACAGCGCCTCACCTGCTTCTGGACGAAGCTATTCACGGAATAGCGTTGCATCATGCTTCCTAACGCTGTGCTTTCCACAACTTCGACGTTTCCGCAGTCCGAGCGGGCCGAATTAGCGAAAACGCCGTTCTACATTCGCAAGTGCCGGATGGCTCTATGCTTGAAGCGTGATGACAGCGAAGGTGTCGCTAGACTGCAACAGCATCAAAGATTGGGACTCGTTCCACGACGAGTTCGCCACGGTCTTTGGTTTCCCAGCCTTCTACGGCAGGAACATGGATGCATGGGTGGACTGCTTGCCGTCCTTGGACGCATCAGAGGACGGCATGTCCACCGTTCACTGTGAGCCTGGTTCTGTGGTGACGCTTTCTCTGTCAAACGTCAAGGCTTTCGCGGAACGCTGCCCTCAGCAATATAGCGCCGTGATCGAGTGCTCAGCCTTCGTGAACTGGCGACGACTTCAAGCGGGAGATCCTTCGGTTTTGGCGCTCAGCTTCCACGGATAGGGCAGCAAGTGGAGCGCCCGAAGTTTCCTACAACACCTGCGAGCTCAAGTGGTCGATGCACATATTCTGCCAAGTGTGCAAACCGCGCGCTAATGACCTCGCAACTGAACCTCAATAGACCAGCCACTCGTCCAAGTCCTACACTGGCTCATCTGGAACAGTGCCTTTTTCTCTAACCTTGCATAATCGGAACGCACTGCCGAAGATCGGAGACGTTAGTTGCCAGAACTCTTTCGGCGCGTTCACCAGGCTTCACCTTGAATCCCATGCAGGGCCTCTCGGGTCGAGTGCAAATAGGTTGGCCCAACTTGAACCTGGGTCCCGTCCTTCAGGAGCAGGCTCGACGCACCTTTTCTGTAGTTCTTCCATCCTTGAACCCATTGAACCGCGACCAACGCGGATCGGTGTACCCGAACGACCAACGTTCCTAGACGCTCCGAGAGTTGAGACATCGTGGCTCTAACGATGTGGCTTCGTATCCTGGTATGAATTAGGGCATAGTCCTTTGCGGCTTCTATCCAGATAATTTCGCTTTCCGGGAGGTCTTGACCGTTGGGTAGGCCAAATGAACGCTGCGTTAGATAGTTAGGCAAGGCATGTCTTGCCGGAATAGCCATCCTCTCTGCTTTCCGCCGGTCAGCACGAGAGATCGCCTGCCGTAATCGCTCTAGGTTGATTGGTTTTAGGAGGTAGTCTGTTGCTTCTACAGAAAATGCCTCCTCCCCGTAGTTGTCGAATGCTGTGACGAAAACCACCTCCGCTGCGTGGTTGCGTCCAAGGGCTGCTGCTACTTCAATCCCGGTTTTGCCGGGCATATCTATGTCCAGAAAAACGAGATCGGGAATAAGGCTCCTAATCATACTCAACGCCTGATCTCCATCTGACGCACTTCCAATCACCTCGATGTTGTCGAAAACAGCCAGGGCCTGAGACAGTCCTCGACGCGCAAGTGGCTCGTCGTCCACGATGAGCACCTTCATCGACGTTTCACGTTGTAGGAGAGGCTAATGTTCAAAGGCATACGCAGTTCCGCCAGAAAGCCCCTTGTCCGCTGCTCTGTCCTCATGATTGCCTCCTTTCCATGAAGTGCATCCAACCGCTCTGCAACGTTCTTCAGGCCTACCCCAGTTCCTGCTTTGGCGAGTTTGCCCGGAGCACAACAACCATCATCCTCCACGGTCAGGATTAGTTCTTTCTGGTTGGCGCGGGCTGCAATCCTAACATGTACGGCTTCCTTGGATCGCGCCACTCCATATTTCACTGCATTTTCAACGAGTGGCTGCAAAATAAGACTCGGGACTAGGGCGTCGCTGAGGTCAGGCTCGCAGAGGTACTCCACTACGAGGCGCTCTCCGAAGCGCACCGATTCAATTGCTAAATAAGCCTGTGTAGTCTCCAGCTCTGCGGCCAGGGTGATCGATGCATCCATTGATGAGGAAAGCGAAGCGCGCATAAAGTCGGCGAGCCCGGCAATCATCTCTTCCGCTTCGTGAGCACCCGAGTCAGCAGCAAGGCTGGAGATTGTATTGAGCGTGTTGAAGAGGAAATGCGGATTCAGTTGATAACGCAGGGCAGTAAGCCGCGCCTGCTGCAGCGCTGCACGTTCGATGGCCAGTTGTTTTTCCCGGGTCAGAAGCGTTTTACTTGACGCTAGAAGAGCAAGGGCGACTGTCTGCAAGCTGAACAGCAAATTGCAGTAAACCCAGTTAAAACGCGCCATGAGTAGATCGCCCTTGTTCGGCATTCGAAAGCTGAGCAACGGTAGGGTCTGCGCTTGAACGATTAGATCCACGGTCCACAGTGCCGACCCAGCCAGAAGAACAATGCCTCCTAGGAAACACCACTCTCGGGGTGTACCGCGCTTTAGCAGCCGCTCTGCAAGAACGGACAAAAGAAGAGAAATCAGCGGTCCGGCTAGGCTTGTCACGAGCACCTTGACTGTTTCGCCCCTTTGAGGTGGGCCTATGAAGGACATCCCGACATTAGCCAATCCAACGATAAGCCAAAGCGCCAGGATGAGACGTCTCGGCGACAAAGTTTTGGGACCGGAGATGGGTCTAGACAATGGTGGAGCCATGACTCACTCTATTCGATTCGCTCAAACCCGTCCCATAGTCTTCGTCGCAAATCAGCCGCGTTGGTCGCAAAGAGATATCAATTCCCATAAACGTCTCTTAGTCTTCTCAATGAGCACACTACCGTGCGGATTTTCAGCTGATGTGCAAGAAGAGGTAATCTTGAAGTTCACCAAACCAATGAAGCGTGTGCTTCATCGCAAACCATTCGCAATTGCGGTTATAGTTGTGTCTTCGGCATTTTCCCTGTTGGCGCAGCGGCCCATGTCTCCGCTTGTGGCCGTTACCAGTCCTCGTCACGGTACGTGGGGTTTTGATCCCAGGGGGATGGATCCCTCCGTGAAACCGGGCGATGACTTCTTCTCCTATGCCAACGGCGCTTGGATCAGAAAAACAAACATTCCCCCTGATCAAACTAGTGTTGGTCCTTTTTCTGATTTACGCCGCCTCTGCGCAGAGCAGGTTCACTTGCTCCTGGAGACGACGCAAGATAACCGTTCGGACTCTGACGAAGGGCGTGTTCACACCCTCTACCAAGCTTTTATGGACGATAGCTCGATTGAACAGGCGGGAGCTCATCCCCTCCAGTCCGACCTGCAGTTGGTGAGAAAAGTTGGCAATAGAGCGGACGTGGCGCGATTGATGAAACGACATGGCTTCGAAGCCTCCTTGTTCGACCTGGAGATCGAGAAAGACGAGAAGCATCCTGATCGGTATGCGGTTCATTTAGGACAAGGCGATCTCGGTCTTCCCAATCGGGACTTGTACTTGGACGCACAGTTTACAGACAAGAAGCGCCTGTATAAAGCCTATGTCGCGGAAATGTTAAGGCTGGCCAAGTGGCCAAACGCAAACAAATCGGCCACTGCTGTTGTGGCATTCGAGAGTCTGATTGCTCAGGCGAGCTGGCGCGGCGAAGATCTCCGAGACAACAGCAAGAGTTACCATTCCATGTCGCTCGCGAACCTTCGTCGCATGGCGCCAATGTTTCCGTGGGCGGACTTCATGGCAGGCGATCATCTTTCGGAGAACGACTTCCTCATTGTCACGACGGACACCAGCGTCGTGAAGCTTGCAGAACTGTATGGAAGCACACCCTTGTCAACGCTGAAAGCGTGGGAAGCGTTCCGCATGACAGATGCAGCAGCGCCCTACTTGTCAAATGACTTTAGGCAAGCAAGGTTTGCATTCCGGGGCAACGCCCTGAATGGCCTTGAGGCACCTCCGTCGGAACGCTGGCCCGGCGCGGTCAGCCTTCTCAACGCGCTGATGGGATCCACTGTCGGCAAAATGTACGTTGCGGCTTACTTTCCAGCGGAAAGGAAGATGGCGGTCCAAGCGATTGCAGACAGTGTCATGCAGGCTCTTCGTTCTGACCTTGCGCAACTCACATGGATGGACCCCATCACTAGAGCGAAGTCCCTTCGTAAACTCGACGACATTGCCGTACAGATGGGGTATCCCGACCACTGGCGCTCTTACGCAGGTGTCAATCTCAATAAGCAAACGCTATACAAGGATGTTGAAACTCTGCGGAACCATAATTGGAACTATCAGGTAAGCCAATTGAAAATGGCCTGGAACAAGAACGATTGGCGCTTCTGGCCTCAAGAACCCGTCGCATACACGGAGAATGGCCAACTCATCTTCCCGGCTGGGATGTTACAGGCTCCGTTTTTTACTGCGCAGGCAGATGCGGCAGTCAATTACGGCAGTATCGGCCATGTGATCGGCCACGAGCTGACCCACCCATTCGACGACCGCGGCGACTGGTGGACGCCAGAAGACAGACAGCGCTTCAAAGAACGATCGGCTCGCCTAGCCAAACAGTACTCAGCGATGGAGCCTTTGCCCGGAGTCCACATCAAGGGAGAGTTGACGCTTATTGAAAACGTTGCGGATTTGGGTGGCTTATCGCTCGCATACAAAGCGTACCGGACAACGCTTTCTCACGATGAAGATGCGGTGGAGCGCGATTTCACCCGTGATCAGGAATTCTTCCTCGGCTACGCACAAGTATGCCGTGAGAAGGAACGACCGGACTCGCTACGAAATAGATTGGCTTCTGAAGTTCATAGTCCCGCTGCGGCTCGACTCAATGGTGTCGTTCAAAACATGCCGGAATGGTACAAGGCCTTCAACGTGAATCCTGGAGAGCGCATGTACATCGTTCCGGACGAGCGTGTTGCCATTTGGTGATTTCCCCGGTACATCCGGCTCACTTGAGCGGTTTACCGTTTTGCAACACAAGGAACCGCTCGGGAACAGAATCCTTTGTTGCCCGTCTCCTGGTCGTAATCTTCAGCCTGACATCCATGTAGCGCAAGAACACTGTCCCGATAGTTATTGACTCTCGACACGTATTGGAGATCGGCCACATGCAAATTGTTGAACCAAGTATTGGCCACTTTTCGCACACCAACCCGTTCATAATAGGCAACTTTGCCCCGGTCACGATTGAGACCACAGCCTGTAACTTGCCGGTCAAAGGCTCGATTGTGCCCGAACTGGAAGGACGGCTGCTGAGAAGTGGTTCTAATTCGGTGCAAACGCTGGAGCATGAGCGAAATGACTGTTCATGGGTACAGGGAGGGCACGAGGATTACGACTCCTAGGAGGCAGGGCGGAGTGGAATCGCAACAGATTCATCGTTGACGGTCCTAATGCCCCGATCATCAATGATTTCACTCAGGACGCGACGGAAGCCGTGAAGCTAACAACGACAGCGTATCTGCCGACTTCGCGCAGAACTTTGACCCCGGCTGAACACTCTATAGTTTTTGCCCGAGTCGCTTTTCCATCGAGTTGCGATAACTTCTGCTGACGCGAGGGTGGGAACCATCCTTCAAGAGAACCTCGAACTCCCCGTGGGAAAGAGCCTCCAACTGCACGATACTTTCTATATTGACGATTGCGGAGCGGTGGATACGAAGAAAGCGCATGGGGTCGAGGCGATGCTCCAGATCAGCTAACGAAGTCCGGTAAAGCATCTCCTTTCCGGAGGTATGAAGAGTGACATAGACTCCGGCCGCTTCGATCCAGTCAACGTCCTTGACTCTCACGAACTTTGTAATTCCATCTGTCTTGATCGCGAAGCGGTACAGGTGCCGCGCCTCTGTCGCTTGCGACCTGAGCACCTGTGCAACGCTTTGTCCGAACTGTCGAAGATGAAGATCGTCCCTCCGCCTCTTTACGCGATCCAACATCGCCTCGAATCGCTCATCACTGAAGGGCTTGAGGAGGTAGTCCAAAGCATTTGCTTCGAAGGCCTGTATGGCATGCTGATCGTATGCTGTGACAAATACCGTGAGGGGCATATTTTCAGAGCCCACGGCTTCAACCACTTCAAGGCCATTGAGCTCTGGCATCTGCACATCCAGAAGCACGAGGTCGGGTCTTTCGCTCAGGATCACTCGCACTGCGGTTTCCCCATCCCCCACCTCCTGGACGGATGACACTTCTGGATCCTGGCTCAACAGGTCGGAGAGACGCTGGCGGGCCGGTGCCTCATCCTCTACGATGAGCACCCTGATGCCATCACGCGATAAGGCTGTCATCCGTCTCCTCTCGTTTATGCAACGGAAAGGACATGGATACCTCTGTCCCGCCTTCGCTTCTTCGCCGGACATCGAAGTGACTTGCGTCGTCAGGGTATAGTCCGGCAAACCGCTCTCGCGTCACCGACAGGCCCACCCCCTTATGCGTATCGAACGACCAGCCAGCGGGTAACCCTACGCCATCGTCCAGCACTTGAATCATGAGAGCCTCTTCGAAACGTCGCGCGCTCAATAGAATGACCCCGCCGCGAGCTCGTTTGGAGATGCCGTGGCGTATGGCATTCTCCACCAAAGGTTGGATGAAAAGGCTGGGAACCAAAGCATCTTTGACCTCTGGAGCGATCTGCATTTCAACCTTCAACGCATCCCCGAAGCGGATTTTCTGGATGGCCAGATAGTGGTCGAGGAAAGCCAACTCTTCAGCGAGCGAGATCTCTTGAACTCCTTGCGAGTCTAGAGAAAGCCGTAGCAAGTCGCCCAGATGTTCGATCATCTTCCTTGCAAGCTTTGGCTCCCGTTCGACCTGTGAAGAGACGGTGTTGAGCGCATTGAAGAGGAAGTGTGGATCTAACTGCATACGCAATGAGTTGAGACGAGCCTCTGAAAAGTTCCTCTGCAGGCGTTCCATCTGCAGTTCAGCGGATACAAACCGCTCGTGATAACGGTAGGCTTCCCACACGCCAACGATCAGGCAGTACACGAGCATGCTCCAGAACATCTCCATGTAAGCTTCCGAGACGACTGCCGTCCCCGTTAGCCCGGACCATTTGCCTGCACCGAGTGCCGCCTTCAATACCGCGTGGACGTAGCCATAGAGGATAGATACAAAGGGGCTCAAAGCAAAAAGTGTGATGAAGCGGGGAGCAATTCGTTGCACTGCGAAAGGCAGTGCACGATCCACGGCGACGATGCCAGGAACGAGGATTCCCCAGGACCACCATTGAGCCACAGCCGATAGAAAGATCCGGTGCAGGTCGCGACTCCGCTCTAGCTGAGGTAAAGCAAAGATCGCCGCTACCAACGTCCAAAAGACAACGGAAACGACCGACCACTTAAGTGAAGTTTTCATCATGGCTCTTCCAGCCATTCTGACAGATCACATTCGTCTCCGTAGTCCAGGAAGGTCAATTGCGAGAGTTCGGATCTTCTTGTCTTTTGTTCGCATCCTGCTCATTTGAGCTGCATACCGATCTGCACCAGCCTAGACCGTCTCAGAACATAATGTCCGGCTGCGCCTCGAGTATCAGTAGATTCACGCTAAAGGTCCGTGCTTGCAATGGCAGGATTGTCTTTAAGGAGATCACACATGAAGCATTTCATCCGTAGCTTGCTCCTTGCTCTAACGATCCCGCTAAGCGTCTCCAGCATCGCCCAAAGTCCCTCAGGTGCAGAGGGCAACAGCGCCCCTGCTGGGCTCGCGTCGGACACTGTGGATGTTCAGCACGTCATGGGTGCCTACCACGAGGCAGTTCTTGCTCACGACGGCGCTCGCCTAGCCAGTCTGTTCCTTCCTCAGTGCACTCTGTGGCTAAATGTGCTCTCCGATGATGCTTACGCTCGTGTCAAAGCTAAGAAGCATGATGCGGTAAAAGTTCGCCTCGGAAGCTACACTGATTTTGCGAAGCTAGTTTCGGCCTCGAAGGTCAGCTTCAATCCGACACACACGCATCTGCAGCTAAATAGTGACGGAACGGTCGCTTCGGCGTACTTCGATTACGTGTTTCTTATAGACGGCAAGGAACAAAACCGCGGGAGTGAAACCTGGGTGCTAGTCAAAGGCGCAGACGGTTGGAGAATAGCCGCCGTGACCTACTCATCAAACCCACACACTTCTTGAGCCGTTCGTGCTTGACTCATAGCCAGAGCTTGCCCAATCCAACTGTACGACCGGAGTAGTACCATGTCACGGCCTCGAGCTTCCCTTCATTTCACTCTCTTCAGCTTCATCACTCTTTGCCTTTCTCTGCCTGCTTCCGTCAGCGGAGCGAGGCGCGATGCCAAAGCAGGCCAGGTAATCTCGATGACCGCAAATTATTGGCATCCGGTCGGCGAGAAAGCTGACGTGCAATATGTCATGAAGGAAGGATTTCCCGATGGGATGATCGTTCTGAAGTCAGGCGACGTCGCCCTCAACGATCTCTCATTTCGTGACGGCACCCTTGAGTTCGATATGAAGCCGCTCGCTCAAGACATTCCGGGGATGCGCTTCCGGCAGCGCGACTCTAAGAACGGTGAGGAGTTCTATATTCGGAGTTTCCCTGATTGTCGGGCCGAAGACGATTGCATCCAGTACAGCCCGGTAATTAGTGGCTTCATGCTCTGGAACGTCTATCCTCAATATCAAAGACGGGCACCTGTTGTTTTCAACGGCTGGAATCACATACGGCTTGTCATCTCAGGCAAGCGAATGAACGTCTTCATCAACGACTCTGTCCAGCCGACACTCGCAGTTGGCGAACTTCTCGGAAACACTCAGCAAGGTGGTTTGGAGTTGCACGGTCCCGCCGCCTTTGCCAACCTTGTTGTTACGCCTGGCAAGACCGACGGCTTATCTCCTGTCCCGCTTCCCGACAGCACAGGAAGCGATATGAACATCGTGCACGACTGGCTTTTAGGACCCTTGACGTCTCTGCGCTACGGATCTACTCCAAGATACGCAGAATCCCCGCAAGATCCGAGGGCGTGGAAGCCCATCCGTTCCGAACGATTTGGAATCGTGAACCTGAACCGGCAATTCAATGCTTCCAATGAGGCGGCAGCGCTCAGCTGGCTTAAGACGTCGGTGGATTCCGATAGAGATCAGCAGCAACAAGTCTCGCTGGGCTGGATCGGCCACGCATGGGTCTTTGTGAATGGATCTCTCATCACCTCAGGCAAGAACTTCTACTACCCTGAGTCAGAGCGGCGCAGTCCGGATGGCCGGCTCTCACTGCAAAATGGCTCATTCATGATTCCGCTGCATCGCGGTCACAATGAGATCATGATCGCCCTCTATAGCTCAGTCCACGACGACGCACGATCTCGAACTGCTTACGGCTGGGGCTTTGCCATGCGCTATGAGGACATGCGCGGTCTCGCAGTTCCACGCTAGTTTGAACTTCCGAGCAATGAGATCAAAGGCTTGCGGACCCCAATTTCTTCCAGCCATAACTTGAGAGAAACGCTTACCTCTACGAGGAGAGGGACTGCTCACCCTATTTGCTGCGTGACGTGTAACGAAGAGAGTACCGTCACATACGTAAGATGTTGCGCCGCAAACATGGCGTTAAAGGGCTCACACATGCATGCAAGGGTGAATCGGCGCGAAGTGACAAAATGGATGCTTTCAGCTTCAATTGGCAGCCTTGCTGCGGAGAGGCTGAGCGCCAGCACGGCGAGCTTCAATGGTGCGAATTCCAGCGCAGAGTTTAGATCGATACGGCACAGAATTCAGCAGTCGATCTCGCGTGGCGATGCCACCGGCGTAGCCATTGCAGTGATTGAAGGTGGCCGCATCGTCTGGGAGGAGGGATTCGGTTGGGCCAGTCGGGAAGCGGCTCTGAGAGCTACACCGCATACCCCATTCAGCATGGCGTCCATCACCAAGCCCTTCACTACGACCACTCTCATGACGCTGGTTGCTGAAGGCAGATTCTCCCTTGACAAGCCTGCGAACAGATCTCTTCTGGGAAGCAAGATCATCGGCAAAAATGGTGACCCGAATGCGGCAACTGTCCGCATGCTCGGTGCGCACGTTAGCGGTCTTCCGGGTATGTACGAGTCTTATGACGCTGATGAAGCAAAACTCGTTCCTAGTGCGGACGTTCTTCTTGAAGAATACGGCAGACTCGCGTACCCACCGGCAACGTGCTATGAGTACAGCAACATTGGATACGTGGCGCTTGGCGCAATTGCGTCAGGTCTCACGCAGACAGAACTTGGGCCGCTTATGCATCGAGCTGTCCTTTCCCCACTCGGATTGAACGACAGCTTTTTCGGTAGTGATAACGTCCGTGTGCGAGACGCTGCGACGCGATATGATCCGCTTGGTCACGCCATACCGCACTGCGCCACATCTACACCCGCTTCGGGCGAACTGTACGCAAGCGCTCATGATCTTGCTCAATTCATTCTCTTCAACATGGGCCATCGTGTTCAGAGCCCGGCAACGATTCTGAGCAAGATTGACATCGATGAACTGCATCGACCAGTCTTCGTTGGGCAATCCGGTGTTGCGTCCACCTTCGGCTGGTTTACGAGCCATACTGCCTCCGGCGTTCCTTTCTTCTTCAAGATCGGTGGAGACCCCGGAGTTGCAAACAGAGTGTTTTTCGTTCCTTCGAAGGGTTTGGCCTGCGTGGTTGTCACTAATCAATCGAACGCGGGCGAGCTGGCATACAGCGTCTGTGACGAAGTGATGAAGAGCAAGCTGCCGGAGTGGCGCCGCCCCATAGAAGACTGCGGCTCTCGGAGCGTTCCCTTCATTGGGGGTCCCTCCTATCGAGGCCGATGGGTGGGAGCGCTCGAAGATGGCGGTGCAAACATGCCCATCGTCCTGGATATCGCGTCAGGTCAATCTGCGACTCTGGCCATTGGGAGCAACCGAGCCGAAGAGATCACTGAAATGCGCACCGAGGGCGAAGCGTTTACAGGCACTTGCAGCGGGCGGATTAACTCGCCAGACGCGATTAGAGCCAGAGCCAAGACCCTCAAACTTAAGCTCCTGTTAAGCGGCGATAGTCTAGTCGGCCGCGTGTTCGCCGTCGCCGGTGACCCGAACTTCAAGAACGCAAGTCTGCCTTATGTTCTCAACTTGAGTCGTAGTCGAGCGAGCGACGAACGCGCATAGAAATGTGTAGGGAGTAAAGCTGACGTAGTAATTGCTCGGCCCCGAAATCGCTTTTGATGAGGCATGGACTCCCGCGTATGTTTCCATTACATCTTGCCTGCTATATGAATTACGGGCTAAACAGTCATACCGTTGTTGCCTTCGCGCAGGTTCACGCTCGTAGAACTTAGGATGAAGTGCCAACCGCCGTTCTTCGCAATTTCTCTAGACTGGTCGCAAAGATTGCTGAACTCCGTCGTTTATCTAAGGACTAAGCGTCGAATGAGGCTTTCAACGTATGACTGTGATACAGGCTGTCCACTCACCAGCACCCGGTAGTAAATCGGTGAGAGCAACTGCTCTAGGGCAGCGTCTGTGTCGAATTCCGGGTAGAGTTCGCCGCGCTTCCTCGCCTGTTCAAAAGGGAAGAGATCTCGAAGACGTTGAGGCTCGATAAATTGAGTTCGGAGACGAGTAGCCAGTTCCGAGTCGTGTTGTGCCTCTGCGAGCAGGGCGCGGAAGACGGCTCCCGTATCCGACTCTGCCAACATTTTTGCCAGCCCAACGAGATGATGCTTAAGGTCAGACTTCAAATCCCCTGAATCTGAAGGAACCGAGGCCTGTATCATGTCTTCTAAGAAAGCATCCATCAGCACGTCTGTCTTCGATGTCCACCAACGGTAAATCGTCTGCTTCGCGACACCTGCCGCTGCCGCGATGCCTTCGATCGTCACACCGGCAAATCCGCGCTCGACAAGAAGATTGTCAGCGGCTTCCAGTATCGCTGTTCGTGCTCCCTCACTCCTACCGTGACGATTTCCCCGATGTTCAACCATAGCTGGGCCTGGTTTAGCCGCTACCTCTTTGGCCGCTCGTCGGGGCTTGCTTACTTTTCTAATCACTGCACTCCTTGACTAGACGACTCGTTGCGTCTAGTGTAGCTGCATGTCTTACTCCTACATTACCTCTAATTGCTTTGAAGTCAGACAGCTTAAAGCCGCAACGATACTTGGAGCTGCTTTCTTATCTATTTCGTTGTTCCTCCTTGATAAGGCGTCGGCACAGGCGGGCACAATTCTTGCGATCAACGAGGGAGAATCAACGCTTTCGATCATCAGTCCCAAGAACGGCCAGGAGATAGCCAGGGTCGCGGAGGGGGGAGTCGCCGGCCATGAGGTTGTGGCTTCGTTCGATGGCAAGACAGCGTATGTCCCCATCTACGGCGACTCAAGCGCAGGGGAGCCGGGATCAGACGGCAGCGAGATGGTTGCCATCGACCTGGCAACGCACAAGGTGGTGGGACATGTCGATTTTGGCCATGGTGTGAGGCCACACCAACCCACGCTCAATCCACACGACGGCATGCTTTATGTCACCACGGAACTGGACCAGACCATCACGGTCATCGATCCGAAAGCTATGAAAATTGTGGGCACCATCCCGACCGGACAGGCGTTGAGCCACATGATGGTGATGGATCATGAGGGGCGATTCGGATACACGGCAAACATTCAGCCGGGAAGCGTCTCCGTGCTTGATATGCATGAACGGAAGCTGCTGACGATCCTCCCTATTGCGGCTAAAATTCAACGGATTGCGATCTCTGCAGACGACAAGAAGATCTTCACAACCGATCAGATGAAACCTAGAGTTGCGGTGATCGATACGGCGACTCGTCAGGTTGCATCATGGATTCCTCTTCCGGCAATCGGGTATACCCTCACCACCACCAAAGATGGACTCTGGCTACTTATCGGCATCCAGAGTACGTCGCAGGTCGCAGTCATCGATCTCGAACTGAGCAAAGTCGTACGGACAATTGATCTTCCCAAATCACCACACGAAATTCTGATGTCGCCTGATGGAACGACAGCTTACGTGTCCTGCACGGCCGACGAGCAGATTGCGGCAATCCGTGTTTCAGACTGGACAGTGACAAAGCTTATTAAGGTCGGCACTAGGGTCGATGGCCTGGCGTGGGCGGAGCAGCACTGATCAATTGCTGCTCCTTGATCAGGCAAACAAGAGTGCAAATTGAAAGGTTCGAATCATGAATGAGGGAGTACAAGTTCTAAACGAGCGAACAACAGGCCAAAGGCCGCCCTCGTTCGTACAATCCATGCGCAGTGCGAACGTCCCTAGGGTCGATGCTCGATACTGGTCGGCAATCACAGTCGCAAGCATCTTCGGTTGCAACCTCGGTGATTGCCTTTCGTTTTACGCCCATTGGAATCACTGGATAGGGTTAGCTCCATTGGCCGCGATCTTTGCCTTACTGCTCTTAGGTGAACGCCGGTCAACGCGTACAACACAAGCGTGGTATTGGACCGTCGTGATTGTGCTACGCGCAGCAGCGACGAACCTGGCGGATCTCGCCACCCATACGTTCGAGTGGCCCTATGTGCGCGTTATCATTGGATTGATCGTCCTTCAGATGCTCGTGGTCTGGCTAGTTGTTCCCAGGCCGATCCTGCCAAGAGGCAGTTCAACAGGTCGCCCATCGACGACCGGCGCGTACTGGTTCTCTTTGCTGACCGCCGGGACTCTGGGCACCGCAATAGGAGATTGGTCCGCGGAAGCGCTCCATTTAGGTACCGGTTATGCCACGCTCGCATTAGGGGCCATCTTTGCGATGGTGCTCCTCATTGGAAGAGAGTCCAGATGGACGACCAAGCTGGCTTTTTGGTCTGCGATCGTTGCCGTTCGGGCTGCCGGAACAACAGCGGGCGATTGGATGGCTTTCCGAGAGGAACCCGGGCTAAGCAATGGCCTGAACCTTGGCCTGCCCTTCAGTACATCCCTGAACTGCGCTCTATATGTGGGTCTCCTGGTTTTGTGGAGGCCTCATCGTGGGAGAAATTCTGATTCACTTTAGGGTGCGATCGGGAGTGCTCGTCCCGCTTGCCGAGGCGAAGAACACCTCGGCAAGTTCCTCGACGGCTTTTCCGGCAAGTGACCCGTTCTAAGTCGTTACTGACAGCGGCTTTTCATTCTTCACCGGCCGCGTTGGCAAAGCGCTCCCTGAGGAAGTCCCCGATGAGTTGAAGGGTCGCTGTCGAGGCCGTCAGGCGTCCCAAGCCCCCCAGATATCCATGGACCATCCCTTGCCACACGTCGAGCCGAACGTCGACTCCCGCCGCTGCCGCCCGCTCGACCACTCGAATCGAATCATCAAGCAGGACCTCATCGTTGCCGACGTGCACACGGAGTGGTGGAAGTCCCTTGAGATCAGCGTAAAGAGGTGAGGCGAGTGGGTCGTTCGGACGATTTCCGTCCAGATAGGACCGCATGAGTTCGTCGGCCTGCGTCTGGGTGAAGTAGGGATCAGCAACAGCCCGCGTTGACCAACTTTCTCCGGACAGGGTTAGATCGGTCACCGGCGATAGCGCCACTCCGCCAACCAGCGCTCTCTGCACGCTTGTTGCAGCAACAATGAGCAAGCCAAGGGCGAGGTTGCCACCAGCGGAATCACCCGTGACGGCGAGCTTCGTGAAACCTCGCTCGATAAGGCCGAAGTAGCAGGCTCGTGCGTCTTCAATTGCCGCAGGAAATGGATGCTCCGGAGCGAGCCGATAATCAGGCACGAAGGCCGTTACCCCGGCACTCCGCGCGATATGGCCTGCGAGATGGCGAAACGCCTGTGCGGAACCCCAGTTGAACCACCCGCCATGGAGGTGCATCACGGCCTCACCGGGTCGCGCGTCTTCGGGACGGCACCACCAACCTGAGATACCCCCTACAGAGTCAGCCTCGTAGACTACGCCAGCCGGGGCAGAGACGCGCTCCATAATGGCGTCGAATGGAACGCGAGCGGCAACTCCCCGAAGCTTGCCTTTGTTGGGCTCGACGATGGCGCGCATGGCAGTCATCGCAGCTTCATCCTCCGCGCCCAATGGGTGCTGCACCAACCATGAAGCTGTACCTTGATCTACCCGAATCGTCTGCATTGTTGTTCCTCTCTTTGATCATTGTGTTTGCATCGATACACTTTACTAGACGTAAAGATAAGTTATCGGATTCAGTTATTTTTACGCTCCGTTCAGGTAAATTAAAGCTGTGTCGAAATCGAAGTCCAACCCGCTGCCCATGGGCAGGCCACGTAACGATACGGCCGTCTCACACTCCGCCATCATGGACGCCGTATCTGGATTGCTGGAGGAGAAGCCCGCTCGTGACCTGACCATGGACGCTGTCGCGAGACGAGCAGGAGTTGGCAAGCCGACGCTGTATAAGTGGTGGCCCTCCAAGGCCGCCCTCATCATGGCCATGTTCCATGAACGGTTTAATGCCATACCGGAGGTGCCTGGCGCAACGACAGCAGAAGAGGCACTGAGAACAAGGGTCAAGCACCTGGCCATCCAATGTAATGGCCTGTTCGGGAAGGTGGTCGCCGACTTGATCGCTGAGGGGCAGGGCAATCCGTCGATCCTGGAGGAGCTCTACGAGAGCCACATTCGCCCGCGACGTGCTTCCGCAGTGGCTGCCATCGAGCGCGGAATTACATCGGGGGAGTTCGTAGCTGAGACAGACGCGGAACTTCTGCTCGATGCGATCGTCGCGCCGTTGTACCTTCGGCTTCTGCTCCGCCACCCGGCTGTGACGGAGAGATACGGGAATCAACTCATCGACACGGCGCTCCTCGGCGTCCGAAATCCCAAATGGAAGGGCGGACGACGAAGACGCGACGTCGTCTGATCGAGTTTGACTGATCCCAATTCCGGATCCTTACACCCAGTCTTTACAGGGATGGGTGCAAACGGCTGCAAGACGTGCAGACCGTCCTGCACGTCTTGCAGCCGTTCCATTCTTCGTCTGAACCGGGTTGCAACATTGCGACGCCAGTGGATGCGAGGCGGGTTATCTTCCGTCTAGGAGATTCCATATGTTCGCAACTCGCCATTTCGTGATCGCTACTGTGCTACTGACCGCTGCCTGCATGTCTCTAACCGTGAACGCGCAAGCGGCGGCAAAGCCCGACCCCTTGAGCCAGTCGTTCGATAAGGTGCTGTCGCAGTTTGCGCTTCAGTTCCTGGCAGTCTCGAAGGCGATGCCCAGTGAGAAGTATGACTTCACCCCGGCTACGCTGAGATTAGCGGGGGCTGACTACAAAGGGGTGCGGACCTTCGCTGCCGAGGTAAAACACGTGGCCGAGATGAACTTCGTTATCTACAGCGTCATGAGCGGACTCAAGCCGGATATGGACATGGATTCCATCAGAGACCTGAAGAGCAAGGACGAAATCATCTCTGCCCTCTCTCGCTCGTTCGCTTACGGACATAGAGCATTGCTCACTCTGAATGCCGGGAACTCCGGCGAAATGCCTCCAGACTCCCACGGAATGACAAAGGCCGGAATCGCTGCGTATGTGATGGTCCATGACGCAGATCATTATGGGCAGCTTTCAGAGTACTTGCGGATGAATGGAATCGTCCCGCCCCAGAGTCGGAAGTAAGCACGGCAAGGCTGACCGTACAAGAATTCAGTAGGGAGCCCCAGTCCTGAGCGAATGCAATTCTCGAGAATGGGCGTCGTTATGACGTTCAGAATTTATTGATCGCTTTGAGGGTGCTCTCTTGAGTGCTGGAGAAGCATAGGCGAAACTCGGCCCCCTGACACGTTCTTCATGGGCGCGACGGACGTCCATCCAAAAACAGGGTTTACGATGGGCGACTAAGAATAAGCCGCTGTGAAGCGTGCGCTCTGTCGAGCTTCTGCTGAAACTCTGGTTCTCACCTCGGCTGAGAAGTCCAGAAGATTGGACGCATGCTCAGTGCACTGCTACATACGT